>SXXZ01000067.1 GCA_005789375.1 Verrucomicrobiales bacterium
AAACACCCCATGGCCTACCTGAACATCGGGGGCGGCCCAGAGCGCGTGGTTTCCCTTCGGGCGACCAAGACCATTCAGCGGCGGGAGTGGCATCAATTGACGGCTACCTACGACGGAAAACTATTCTGCCTGTTTGTGGATGGAGCCCCCGCTGGACAACTCGAGGTCGGCAAATCTCGCGTGGCCGGATCTGGGCGTTTTTCAGTGGGGCAGCGGCCTGATGGGTATGTGCACTTCAAGGGGCGTTTGGATGAAGTGATTTTGTCGGACGAGGTCTGGACGGCAGAACGCGTGAATGAGGCGTTTAAATCGCCGGAGCGGGTCCGTGATTGGCCTGCGTTGCTTCGCTTAGACTTCGACCACCTGACCGACTCCGAACGCCGAGAAGCCGAGTGGGCCGAGGCTAGAGAGGCCGTCTTTGGTGCCGATGGAGTTCTCGCGTTGCCGAAGGATCCGAAGCCGCTCTACCCGCAAGCGGTCCGGGATGCGCTTTCGCTGAAGGAACAAGAGCGCGAAGCCTTAAAACGCCAAGATCCGGGAGCCCCTGAATTTGCTCTGTCCGTTGAAGAAGGGACGGTGGCGAACTTGCCGGTTCATATCCGGGGTAGCCATCTTCAATTGGCGGCTCATCCTGTCCCGCGCGGTTTTCCCAAGGCCATTCAAGTGAGCCATGCTCCGGTCATTGCCGAATCACAAAGCGGGCGACTGGAACTGGCACAGTGGTTGACCCGACCTGACCATCCACTCACGGCGCGGGTGTTGGTCAACCGAGTTTGGCAGGCTCACTTTGGCAACGGATTAGTGCGCAGTTCTGACAATTTTGGTTTGCGCGGTGAGGTTCCAAGTCATCCCCAATTGCTGGACTGGTTGGCGCATGGATTTGTGAGTGGCGGTTGGAACATTAAGCAACTCCACCGGCAAATTCTCACCAGTGCCACCTGGCGGCAGGCCGGTCGGATCCACGGCGATCCGAAAGGGTTTGAATCGGATCCGGAGAACCGCTGGCTTTGGCACTATCCCCGGCAACGGTTGGAGGCAGAGATGATCCGCGACGGTGTCCTGGCCGTATCCGGACGGCTGGATCGCTCGATGGGTGGAAGCTTGGTCTCGTGGGGGAATGACGATTACACACCTGAGGACACGGTTTCCGAAACCTCCCGGCGTCGGACGCTCTACCTGCCGGTGGTTCGAGACCGCGTCTATGATTTGCTGACCCTCTTTGACTTCGCCAATCCCAGTGTCGGCGTGGCGCGTCGGACGCCCACCGTGGTGTCGCATCAAGCGCTTTTCTGGATCAACAGCCCCTGGGTCAAAGATCAGGCGGGTGCGTTGGCAACGGACATTCGATCGGGGGAGCCACGGCCCGTGACTCAACGTGTGAGCCTGGCCTATGAGCGGGTTCTCGGTCGATTGCCGACAGAGGCGGAGCAGGCCCGCGCGGTGGCGTTTTTGTCAAAACCGGGAACCACGGCCACCGCACCGGATTCTGCCGAACGGTGGCTCGCTTGGTGCCAGGTGCTCCTGGCCAGTTCTGAATTCCAGTACCGCGATTGATTCCTATGAACCCGGCCATGCACTCACGAATTTCACGACGCCAACTCCTGCGTCGGTCGGCTCTGGGCTTCGGCAATCTCGCCTTGATGGGATTGATGTCTCCGGGTTTGCGCACTCGAGGTTCGGAGATTCAGCCTAACCCCTTGGCTCCGCGGGCTCCGCTGTTTCGCTCCAAGGCCAAGCGGATTATTTTTCTCTTCATGCATGGGGGTCCCTCGCATGTGGACACCTTTGATTGGAAGCCCCGGCTCTTGAAGGATTCGGGCAAGCCCTTGCCCTTCGATAAACCCCGGATCCAGTTCGCCAAGACCTCCAACCTCCGGCGTTCTCCCTGGGAATTCCGGCCCTACGGACAGTCGGGTGCGATGATTAGCGACCTCTTTCCGTTAGTGGGCGCTCGAGCCGACGACTTGTGCTTTATCAAGTCGATTCATGGCACCAACGAAGCGCACGGCGGCGCATTGCTGAAGCTCAACACGGGTTCCGACACGGTGGTTCGACCGAGCATGGGCTCGTGGATCACCTACGGACTGGGAAGCGAGAATCGGAACCTTCCGGGCTTCATCACCATCAATCCCACGCTGGGTCATGGCGGGGTGGGCAATTGGTCGAGCGCCTTCTTGCCGGCCGTTCATCAGGGCACACCCATTGGTGGTGGTGTGCCGGTCGATCGCGCCACCATTCACTACCTCCATGACCCGAATGGCGATGCCAAGACTCAGCGGGCTCAACTGGATTTGCTCGGTGACATGAACCGCGATCACCTGGCTTCGGTCGGCACCGATGCGGTGTTGGAAGCCCAGATCGAGGCCTTTGAATTGGCTTTCCGCATGCAGTCCGAGGCTCCGGAGGCCATGGCCATCGATCGGGAGACGCCGGCCACTCGCAAGCTGTACGGTTTGGATGATCCCAAGACCTCGTCCTTCGCCCGGCAATGCCTGCTCGCGCGTCGGTTCAGCGAACGCGGAGTGCGCTTTGTCCAGGCGAGCCACGGCTATTGGGACCAGCACTCGGATCTTACC
>SXXZ01000003.1 GCA_005789375.1 Verrucomicrobiales bacterium
AACTCTACTGTGAACTGGCCATCGGGCGTGGTCTGTGCCGCATGAGCGTGAGGGTCGAGGCCAAGCCGGGTGCAGAATCGCTCCCGGAGCTCGGCGCTTCCAGCCAATGAACAACTCAGGGTCCGGCACACCTTGATGTGCGTTTTGCCCAACGGTTCCTGACGGAACATGGGGTAGAACGTCACCAACTCATACACGTTGATCGGCTGAAGCCCCAGCTTGCGGGCGGTCCACTCGACGGAATCCTTCGAAATGTACCCAAAGTGCTCCTGCAACGCGTGCAAGAACATCAGCGAGGCACTCCGCTTGACCGGATAGTGCGTGGTGAGCTCATCGAGCTCGGTTTCCAAACTGGCGGGGACGGAAAAGCTCATCGGTGAATTCCGGTTATCGGTCGCACTCGCCCATCACGAAATCGAAGGATCCCAGGATGGAAACCACATCGCTCATGAGGTGCCCCGGCAACACTGCCGGGAGGATGCTCAAGTTTACAAACGATGGGGCGCGGATCTTGAGTCGGTAAGGCGTGCCGCCTCCGCGGCTGTTAATGTAGAAACCCAGTTCGCCCTTCGGGTTTTCGGCCCCAAAATAAACCTCACCAGCCGGCGCATTCACACCTTGGGTGACGATCATAAATTGGTGGATCAGCTCTTCCATGCTGGTCAGCACCTTGTTCTTGGGCGGCAGAACCACCTTGCCGTCGGCCACGTTGACGGGTTCCTTGCCGGCGTTATCAGGGCCACCAGGGAGACGGTCTAGGCACTGGTGGAGGATACGAACACTCTGCCGCATCTCTTCCATGCGAACGAGATATCGGTCGTACGAATCACCCACCGAACCCACCGGGATGTCGAACTCTAGGTCCTTGTAAACCAGATAGGGATGCGCCTTGCGAACATCGTAGTCGACACCGCTGCCGCGCAAATTAGGTCCAGTCAGGCCGTAATCGATGGCCAACTCGCGAGAGATCACACCCACATCGCGGGTCCGATCGACAAAGATGCGATTGCGAGTGAGTAAGGTCTCGGACTCGTCGAGGTTGACGACCACCTCATCCAGAAACTTCCGCACAGCAGCCACCCAACCCGGAGGACAATCGCGGGTCAGGCCGCCAATTCGGGTGTAACTGGTGGTGAATCGCGCCCCGGTGAGGGATTCGCACAAATTGTAGATCTTTTCGCGCTCAGTAAAGGTGTGCAGGAACACCGTCAGGGCACCCAAGTCCATCGCGAAGGCGCCTAAACCCAGCAGGTGAGCCGAGATGCGGGCCAACTCACAGCAAATCACCCGCAAATACTGACAGCGCGGGGGCAACTGGGTGTCGATGCCCATGAGCTTCTCGACCGCCAACGCGTAGGCCACGTTATTGGCCAAGGGCGCGAGATAGTCCAACCGGTCCGTGTAGGGCACGAACTGGTTGTAAGTCATGTTCTCTGCGATTTTTTCGTCACCGCGGTGCAAATAGCCCACATCCGGGACGGCCTTAGTGACCGTCTCGCCATCCAACTCGATGAGGATGCGCAGCACTCCGTGAGTGGACGGATGCGATGGCCCCATGTTGAGGACCATTTTGTCACCGTGGAGATCTTGGAGATCGTCACCCGAACTCGGGCCTTGGGACGGCACAACATGGGCCGCCCGGCCCGCAGCGTCTTTAAATTCGATGGTTTGGGTCGCCATGGTCTATTCCTCGGGAGTCCGGACGCGGGGTTCGCGGGCCGTTGAATCTTTGCCGCCGGGCAAAGTAACAAATGGACCGCCCTCCAAGGGTGCGGTTTGGGTGAAGGCTGTGTCGGGCAAAAGGGTCGGCTTGCCGGCCAGCGGGAAGTCTTTGCGCAACGGGTAGTACGGATAGCCCTCCCACATGAGGATCCGGCGCAGGTCGGGATGGCCTGAAAACTGAATCCCCATCATGTCGTAGGCTTCACGCTCATGCCAATCGGCCGTCCGCCATACCTGGGACACGGTCGGAAGCTCTGAACGTTCTTCGCTGACGGATGTCTTAAGGCGCAGATGCTGCCCATGACCGAGGCCAGAAAGTTCGTACACGACGGTCCACCGCGGATCGTCACCGTAGTTATCCACACTGCTCAGATCGATGAGAAAGTCGAAGCCTAGGACCGTCTTGGCATGCAGACAAACCTCAGCGATGCGCTCGGGGTTGGCGACAGTCACGGTGACTTCGCCCCGGAATTCGAGGGGCTCAGAGATCAGGTCGCCAAACTTCTCACGAAGCTGGCCAGCGAGTTCAAGGGAGGTCGGCACAGGAGAAACGTGAAATCAGGGTTTACGTTGCAGAACCTCGCCGTGGGCGCCCAGTTCCAAGCCCATAAGACCGTACTTGTCCGGGGCGACATCTCGCTTGAGGTCACGGGTGATCGGTTCGTGGGCAACCTTGTTCTGCAGACGAATCAGCGCATCGAGCAAAGCCTCGGGCCGCGGTGGGCATCCGGCCACGTAAACGTCGACCGGAATGATGTTGTCGACACCTTGCAACACCGCATAACTGCGATACATGCCGCCAGTAGAAGCACAAGCACCCATGGCGATGACCCACTTGGGCTCGGCCATCTGCTCGTAGATCCGGCGCAGAGCCAGAGCCATCTTGTAGGTCACCGTGCCTGCCACGATCATCACATCTGACTGTCGGGGGGAGAACCGCATGACCTCCGACCCGAAACGGGATATATCAAAGCGGCTGGCACCGACGGCCATTAGCTCAATGCCACAGCACGCCAAACCCATAGGCATGGGCCACAGAGAGTTCTTGCGGAACCAATTGAGGGCAGCATCCACCGTCGTATGAACGACCTCACCCTCGATTTTCGAGTTATACCCGAACTCGGTAGTGGTCTTGCCGCCGATCACAGCTGGGGACATTGCATCCATAAACCAAAATGGCGGGGAGTGGTCCCCGCGGATGCCGCAAACTATGTTTTCGATCCCGCCGGCAGCAAGTGGCTTTTGTGAATTTTTTCACAAAGTCACCGGTTTTGAGCAAAAACGGTGTCGTTTGATGGCACCCCCTCGTCGGTGGCACGGGCAAAATTCGAGCCTGAAAATGCATTCGCAATGAAACCCAAGAGGCGGACGATGAACAAAAGCCTGTCGCGCCCTCAATCGTGGATCCTTCATGGTCCACTGAATGACAGCCACTCATGACTGCGACTCCGAAGAAATAAGCTCCGAAAAGATTCTGCTTCTATTCTAAGATGAATCAAAAGGCTCTGTCATCGACCCAACTCCATCCTTCGAACGCTAAAGAGATCACAGACAGTGAACCAAAGATCTACAGGTCATCCGTGCAACAGAGCCTCTGGAGACCCATTGGTCATTGAACAAGCCATGAGCACCACGTCATCGACTCGGCCGTCGAGGAGGCGCATCGCCCGCTTGACCCCTTCCACCGTGAACCCGCAGCTCTTGTAAAGACTCAGCGCGGCGGTGTTTGAAGCGTAGACCTCGAGTTCTACCCGCCGGAATCCAGCCCCTGAGGCTGCGCTGAGGGCTTGATCGAGCAAGCCCCGACCCAGCCCTTGACCTCGCCAGGCTGCCACCACCCCTATTCCCAAACGACCGTTGTGCTCGTATCCGGGATGAGGATAAAGCCGGACAATATCGCACCACCCGACGACCGTAAGTCCGCAAAGCGCGACAAATTGCGGCACACCCGCCGCCTGATTTAATTGAACGAACAAGCGCGTCTCCGACTCAGAAAAGCCCTCCACGGCCACCAACCACCGCCGCTCCCGGGCCACCTCGCCCACCGCTTCGCAAAGTGAGACCGCATGCCCTACGGAAGTCGGTACGATTGAAATACTTGGAGGCAGCGCTTTTAGGCCTGTTTTCATGGGTAATCTTCGCGTTTCCATCGACCTGCGGGACCCATATTCCTAACCCATTCTCTCTAGGTCGACCCGCAGGGCCACCCAAGAAGAACCAAACCACAGATACCTGAGCCGCAGCGGGTCTGGAACAGACAATTAGACCCTGATCTGAGCAGTTTAACCCATAGAGGATTCCAAGGATTTCGCACCGATCCAACCACCGAAATAGGTCCGGCAGAAGACTAAAGGTCTCGATTTTAGAAATCGGGCGTTGACACCAAACCCCCCGTTTGGTTCCTTCCACGTCCCCCTGTCGGGGGAAAGTTTTTATGTACGCTGTTTTGGAAACCGGCGGTAAGCAGTACCGCGTCGCTGCAGGCGACACCCTAGAGATCGAACTCCTGCCCGTCACCGCGGGTCAGGTCCACACCTTCGACCGCGTCCTCCTCATTAACAAGGAGGGCAACGTCACTGTCGGCAACCCGGTCATCGCCGGAGCGACGATCAAGGCTGATGTCGTGTCACACATCCGTGGTGACAAGGTCGTCGCCTTCAAGATGCGTCGCCGCAAAGGTTATCACAAGAAGATCGGCCACCGTCAGGAACTGACCGTGGTAAAGGTCACCGAGATCAACGGCTAATATTCCTCTAGTCTTATGGCTCACAAGAAAGGTCAAGGCAGTTCACGCAACGGGCGCGACAGCGTCAGCAAGCGTCTCGGCGTCAAGGCATTCGGCTCCGAATTTGTCACCGCGGGAAGCATCTTGGTCCGCCAGCGCGGTTCCAAGTTCTCCGCCGGTTCCAACGTCGGCACCGGCCGCGATTGGACCCTGTTCGCCCTCACTGATGGCACCGTCCTATTCGACAAGGCCCGCTCCCGCGTGAGCATTGTGCCCGTTGCCGAAGTGGCCGAAGTGGTTGAAGTGGTCGGGGCCGCCTGATTGCGCTTCAGTTAACAGCTCCCGAACGAAACCAAGCCCCCCTGAGCCGCACTGCGGCAACGGTGGGGCAGTTTCTTTCTGATGGCTGATGGCTGAGTCACTGAAAGCAGTGCCGCTGGTCTCACGTTGATCGTCTGGCCCGCGGCATAATCCCAAAACTCTCCTGGGCGAGGCTCATCAGGCCTCGCCCTTTTTTATCCATTCTGGCTCCACGGAGTCTCGCGTTTTCCGTCAGTCTTCCCACTCTCAGGTTATGTTCGTTGATGAGGTCAAAGTTTCCGCCCGTGCTGGTCATGGAGGAAAAGGTGCCATCGCCTTTCACCGTGAAGCTTACATCCCCAAAGGTGGCCCCAGCGGTGGCAATGGCGGCCGAGGTGGCAATGTGATCTTGGAGGCCGACCACGATCTCAACAACCTGATCCAACAGTTCTTCGTCTCGAACCTGGTGGCACAGAGTGGTGAGGGCGGCATGGGCAAGGGCATGGATGGCAAGGCTGGCAAAGATCTGATCATCAAGGTGCCGTGTGGAACCATCGTCTGGCGGGTCCACCGGGAACCTGAATTGCCCGAGGGTGTCACCGAAGCCGAAGAGATCGAGGATCCCTCTGTCATTCAGGACGCCGGAGCCGATCGGCCGGTGATCCGCCATTCGGGAAGCCTGCAGGCCATGGAGTTGGATCTCAGCGGCGAAGAAGAACAAGAAGACACTCGGAGCGGATCCCAGCGGCGCGATGCCCAAAAGGGTGAGCGCGTCTGCGATCTCACCGAGCACGGAGAACGCTTTATCCTGTGCTAAGGAGGGCGCGGCGGTCTTGGTAATCGTAATTTCGCCACCGCCGCCCGACAAACCCCCCGATACGCTCAACCCGGAGAACCGGGTGACGAGGGCGATTTCATGCTCGAACTGCGCATGCTCGCCGAAGTGGGACTTGTGGGATATCCCAACGCCGGCAAATCGACGCTGCTGACAGCCATTTCCAAGGCCCGGCCGAAGATCGCTGCCTACCCCTTCACCACGCTGACGCCTCAGGTGGGCATTTTGGAGTATCCGGAGGATTATTACCGACTCACAGTGTGTGACGTGCCGGGTTTGATTGCCGGGGCTCACCTCAATGTTGGCCTCGGACACGCCTTCTTACGCCACATCGCTCGCTGCAAAATCTTAGTTATCCTCCTCGACATGGCTGGGACCGACAACCGGCATCCCTGGGACGATTACCACAGCCTGTTGGAGGAACTGGAACTGTACGATCCGACCCTCTTAGAGCGCCCCCGTTTGGTGGTTGCCAACAAAATGGATGAAGAGGCGGCGACAGCCAATCTGAAGTCCTTCAAACGACGGGTCCGCAAGACCTTGGTGCTGCCCATTTCTGCGGCGTTCGATGAAGGTCTCCCCGCCTTCCGCAAGGTCATCCGGGAGATGGTAGAACAGGCCAGTAAGGCCGACGAAGCCCCCCAATCAGAAGCGGGATCGGAATCCGAATTGGAATCCGAATCCGAAGACTAATTTTTTGAAGGCCGACCCGTCACCCGGGTAACAGGCGGGGGCGGTAGAGGGACCAAGGAGCGCTGCAAAGCGAACCTTCCTTGCAAACCGCTGAAGCAAGAACCCTGAAGCACAGCCCAATTTCTGAGCTGTCTTCACTTACTTCGATCGCTACGATTGCAGAGATTCGCCCGCGTCGGACGATAATCACCCCCTCGGCAATGCTGGGTCAGAGTGGCTTCAAAGTAGGTTGAAGTGGCCCCTTTTGTGTAAATGTGCGGGACCGACCCCGTTGGGTGGGGTGGTTTGCGGCTTGGTCCTGGCGCGGCGGTGGCGTACAAAACGGCCGTCATGCCCCGACTCGTTTTTGACATCGAGACCTCCGCCGTCGGACTGGAACACTTCGATGAGGTCCAGCAGGAGTACCTTTTCCGCGAGGCCGAGCGCCAGCCGACCGAGGAAGACAAGGCACGCAAACGGGTGGAGATTTCACAGCAGTTCAGCCTGTGGCCCTTCACCGCTCAGGTAGTGTGTATCGCTATGATCAATGCCGACTCCGGCAAAGGTCAGGTACTCTACCAGTCCGACGATTTTGACGAAGACGCCCTGGAGGAGGCCGACACCGAG
>SXXZ01000068.1 GCA_005789375.1 Verrucomicrobiales bacterium
CAATCGCTCCTGACCGACTTGCAGCGGCAGAAGCTCGATCAGCTCTGGGAATTATGCATTTCCATCCGCCACGCGTTGGCCGGTCGGATCCGGGTCACGTTCTACCGGCGCAACGGGGTCACTGAGCTGAGTTGCCGGTTCTGCGGAAAACTCTTTCCGACTCGCGAGGAGCTGGGCTTGCCTCCACGCATCGATGAGTTGGCTCGTAAGACCAACGGGTTAATCCTGATCACTGGCCCCACCGGAGCGGGCAAGACCACGACCATGAACTACATGGTCGACCTCATCAATGGGGAGCGGCGCTGCAAGATCCTGACCATTGAAGATCCCATCGAACGAGTTCATGAAAACCGTCGGGCCATCGTGGTGCAGCAGGAGGTGCTGACCGATGTGCGGTCCTTTAACCATGCGCTCATCCACGCCCTGAGGCAGGATCCCGACATTATTTGCATCGGCGAGATGCGCGACCATGAGACGATCCAGACCGCGCTCACCGCAGCGGAAACCGGGCATCTGGTGCTGGCCACGCTCCATGCTCCCAGCGCGATGCATGCGCTGGAGCGGATCGTCGGGATCTTCGAGGGGAGCGCTCAGAAACAGGTTGTGCTGCAGTTGGCCAATTCTCTTCAGGGCGTCATCGCCCAGGATTTGATGCCTGCCATCGATCGGACTCGCCGAGTCCTCGCCTACGAACTCTTGATGATGACTGCGGCCGCTCGGTCGGTGATTCGCGAGAATCAATTGCATCAACTTTACACGATTATGCAGTTGGGCGGCCGGGATGGTTCGGTGCTGATGGACAACTGTCTCTACGACCTCTACTCGAAGTGTCTGATTTCTTATGATGCCGCGATTTCCCGGGCCCGAGACCCCGATCGTTTCAAGCCGAACAGGGACTGAATCCCGGTGCCGCAATGGCGGCGGCCTGAGGCAAGATTGTTGTGGGGTAGGGCAGGGGAAAAACAGGGCAATTTCTCCGAAGGTGCTGAGGTGGGCAGTGACAGCTCGGAGATCCACCCCCTTTTCGGAGAGGTCGGCTGAAGTCGGTTGCGGATTGGCGGGTTGGCTGCCTTTTCCCCCTTTACGCCAATGGGGCGGTGGCTAATATTCGTTTTCTGCTTCGCATGGATAAAGAGCGCAAATTAATCGTTGCTGGTAACTGGAAGAGCAACAAAACGAACTCCGAGGCCGTGGCCTTGGTCATGGACCTGATTCGCGAGCTGGCCGCGGTGAAGGAAGTGGATGTGGTGGTTTGCCCCGCATTCACGGCCCTTTCCGACGTCTCCAAGCTCGTGTTGGGTTCGAATATCCGTCTGGGTGCTCAGAACCTCAGCGACTCAGGATACGGCGCCTTCACCGGTGAGATCGCCCCGGGCATGCTCCGTGAGTTGTCGGTGCGCTATGTGATTTTAGGTCACAGCGAACGCCGTCAGTTCCAAAAAGAGTCCGACGCCCTAGTCGCCAAGAAGGCCGCCAATGCCCACGCAAACAACCTGATCCCGATCGTTTGCGTTGGCGAAACGCTCGCCGAGCGCGAGGCGAACATCACCGAGCAAGTGGTCGAGACTCAGCTCCGCGGCAGCCTGGCAGGTCTTACGGCCGAGCAGGTGGAATTGACAGTGCTGGCCTACGAGCCGGTTTGGGCCATTGGTACCGGCAAGACGGCCTCCAGCGCTCAGGCCCAAGAAGTTCACGCATTCATTCGCAAGGTGCTCGTCTCGATGCACGGTGAGGCCATTGCCCGCCGCGTCCGCATCCAGTACGGCGGCAGCGTGAAGGGCTCCAATGCCCGCGAACTGCTCCAGCAACCCGATATCGACGGCGCGCTGGTCGGTGGTGCTTCTTTGGAATCCAAGGGTTTCGTGGAAATCATCAAAAACTCGATCTGAGTCTTTTCTCCGACTTCAACTCCTCCCCCAACTTTTTAATATCATGGGTATTCTGATTGGTCTTTTAAGTTTTCTCCTCGTACTGGTGTGCCTCCTTCTGGGTCTGCTGGTTCTGATCCAGCTTCCTAAGAAAGAGGCTGGCATGGGCATGGCGTTCGGTTCCGGCGCAGTGGATACCCTGTTGGGTGCCGGCGCAGGCAGCGCGCTGACCAGCATCACCAAGTGGACCGGTGGCATTTTTCTCGGCCTGTGCATTCTCTTGGCTTGGTTGGGTAACATAAAGAACAGCTCTGGTTCCGCGGCTAAAGCGGTGCGCGAGGCGGTCAGCCGCTCCGAAGCAGCAGCTCCTTCTTCTGCAGCCAACGCTCTCATTTCTCTGACCAACGCGGCCCCGAAGGCCCCTGCTGCTGCTCCTGCTCCTGTTGCTGCCCCTGTTGCTGCCCCTGTTGCAAAGTGATCCACAGTCTGGTTCAACAAAACGCCCTCGTCCGCAAGACGGGGGTTTTTTGTTGCCTGCATTGGTGGGCCGGGCTGTTTGAATCCTTGAGGCCCGGGCTCTCAGTTCGCGCGCTCGGCGTGGTTTTGAGTGTGTGTGCGTGGGTTCTCACGGGTTGCTCGCCGTTGGAACGGGCCGATCTAGTACTACACAACGGTCCGGAGCCAGAGACCATCGATCCGCAAATCCTAACGGGTCAGGCTGATGGGCGTATCGCCTCGGCGCTGTTCGAAGGTTTGACCCGGTTTAATCCGACCAATGGCATGGCGATGCCGGGGTTGGCCTCGCATTGGGATATCTCTGCCGATGGACTCACCTACACGTTTTTCCTGCGCCCAGAGGCCCGCTGGTCCACTGGCGAGCCGATGGAAGCCGAGGAGGTGGTGTGGTCGTGGCAGCGGGCCGTCACTCCGGCCACGGCGGCCGATTATGCCAGCCAGTTCTTCTGTGTCCAAAACGGACGGGCCATCGTGAATGGCGAACTTCGTGACGCGTCCCGGTTGGGAGCCGAGGCGCTCGATGCCCATACGGTCCGCGTGCATCTCGAGAATCCCACGCCCTACTTTCTGGAGTTGGCGGCTTCCCGGGTGTTTTCTCCCATCCCCCGCCGAGCGGTGGAACGTTTGGGAGATCAATGGATCCGGGCCGAACCCTTGCCTTGCAGTGGTCCCTATCAGCTCTTGAGTTGGAGAGTGAACGATCGGTTTCGTTTGCGTCGGAATCCCCAGTATTGGGATGCCGCCCAGGTGACGGCCGAACGCATCGACATCCTCTGTGGAGATAATCCGTCCACAGCGCTCAATTTGTTTCTCAATGGCGAAGTAGACCTCATTTCTGACCGGAAGATTATCCCCGGCGAGCTGGGGCCGGAGTTGGCCGCTCGCCCTGACTTCCACCGCTTCGATTACTTGGGTCAGGACTTCATTCGCTTCAACACGACGCGCAAACCCTTTCAGGATGCCCGTGTTCGCCGCGCCGTGGCCATGGCCTTGGATCGGTCCCGGATCACCGCCCGCATCACCCGGATGGGCGAGCGGCCCAGTGCCGCGGTGACGCCAGCCGGAACCGGAGGCTACCACCCTCCGGCGGGGCTTTCCTACGACCCTGCGACCGCACGACGTCTCCTGGCCGAGGCTGGGTATCCAGAAGGGCGGGGGTTTCCAGCCATTGAATACACCTTCAATGTCGGGTCTAGGATCTACGAGCAGACCGGCGTGGAGATCCAATCCATGCTCCGGGAACACCTGGGGATCCGGGTCGAGTTGCGTCCGCTGGAGTGGAAGACCTACCTCGCCGAAATGTCGGCGCTGAACTACGACTTCATCCGCGGATCTTGGGTCGGCGATTACGATGATCCGATGACCTTCCTGGACTGCTTCCTCTCCGACAGCGGCAACAACCGGACAGGATGGAAAGATGTTCGTTACGATCGACTGCTCCAGGCGGCAGCGGCGGAGGCCGATCCCCAGCGTCGACTCGGGATCCTTCGGGAGGCTGAGACCCTTCTCGTGGTAGAGGCCGTGCCGGTGACCGGCCTCTACAGCCATGTAGGACTTTATGCGGCCGATCCCCGGAAAGTTGCTGGAATTTGGCCCAATCGGATGGATGAGCACCCATTCTTTTCCATGAGGAGGATCCGCCCATGAGACCTTGGATGGCACGAGTGGCCTTAATTCCTGTCCTGCTCTGGGTGGTGGCGACGCTGAGTTTTTTTCTGCTTCGGGCGGTCCCGGGCGGCCCCTTCGATCGGGAACGCGCCCCGGCTTCTCGCGAGGTCGAGGCGGCCCTTAAGGCACGCTATCACTGGGATGAACCCCTCTGGCGACAATATGGGCGATATTTGGGCAATGTGATGCACGGAGACCTCGGGCCCTCGCTCAAGTACCGCAACCATTCTGTGAACGACCTACTGGGTCAGACGGTGCCGGTATCCTTGGCGCTGGGAGGTATGGCCTTTGGTGTGGCCATCGGATTGGGAATTCCATTGGGAGTTCTGGCGGCCTTGAAGCGGGGCGGTTGGGCAGATTACGCCGCAGCGGGACTAACTCTGGTGGGGGTTTGCGTGCCCGTGTTCGTACTTGGGCCTCTTTTGGTGTTGGTCCTTGGACTGTGGCTCGAGTGGTTTCCCGTGGCGCTGTGGGGGTCGTGGCAAAACGCGGTCCTGCCCACACTCACCTTGGGCCTCTACTTTGCCGCTCGCGTGGCGCGATGGATGCGCGAGGGGATGATCGAAGTTCTCCGGAGTCCTCATGTGCAAACCGCTCGTGCCAAAGGGCTGAGTGAGACGGCGGTGATTCTGCGGCATGTTGTGCCTGTCGCTCTGGTGCCGGTGATTTCGTACACCGGGCCGATGCTGGCTGATTTGCTCACGGGTTCCTTTGTCGTGGAGAATGTTTTCCAGATCCCGGGAACGGGAGCTTTCTTCATCAACAGCTTCTTCAGCCGGGACTACACCATGATGATGGGCATGGTGCTGTTTTATTCCTTGCTGCTCCAGGTGCTGAACCTTTTTTCGGATCTCCTGCTGCGGTGGGTGGATCCTCGGGTTGGGTCATGAACACCCTCTCTTCCAGTCCGGGCCGCCTGGCCTTGCGACGCTTCCTCCGCAACCGGACGGCGGTGAGCAGCGTTGTCTTCCTGCTGTTGGCCACCGTGGTGTCGGTGTTTGGACCCTGGGTGATGGCTATCGATCCGAATCAGGGGAGCGAGTCCCCCTTCGTGTCGCCCGGAGCCTTGCATTGGATGGGCACCGACATTCATGGTCGGGACCTGTTTTCCCGAGTGCTCGTGGGAACTCGCATTTCGCTCCTCGTCGGTGCGGTTGGAGCCGGGGTTAGCGTGTTGATTGGAGTGACCTGGGGGCTGGTTTCCGGATGGCGAGGCGGGCGCACGGATGCCTGGATGATGCGCTTTGTCGACGTGCTCTACGCCCTGCCCACGGTGGTCTGGGTGATGCTGACCCTCACGCTCTTCGAGACTCGCTGTGTCGGATGGCTCTCGGAGCGGTGGCCTGCGTCGATTCCTGCCTTTCGATTGGCAGCGATGATGGTGTCTTTGGGTTCGGTGTCCTGGCTCACCATGGCGCGCATCGTCCGAGCTCAGGTGCTCAGTCTTCGGGAACGGCCATTCATCTTAGCCGCCCAATCCATCGGTGTGCCCCCGGTCCGACTAATGCTCCGGCACTTCCTGCCCAACCTCGCCGGGGTGGTCATCGTGTACCTCACCCTCACGGTGCCGGCCGTGGTGCTCTATGAGTCCTTTCTGAGTTTTCTCGGGCTCGGAGTGCGGCCACCCCAAGCCAGCCTTGGCACGTTGATCGCCGATGGGGCCTCGCAGCTCAACTCGGTCCGGGTGCGCTGGTGGTTGCTGGTCTTTCCCGCTGGTCTAATGACCTTGATGTTGGCCGCTCTGAACGGGGTGGGGGAAGGCCTTCGTTCCGCCTTCGAGCCGCGGGATGGAAACGGGGATTAAAATTAAAACAGGCCGGATCCTTGGGGGATCCGGCCTGTTGATACGCATTGAAATCGGTCGGGCGTGAACGGCGTATTTGCCGTTCGAGACGGAGACGAGACTCCGGGTTCAGAGCGAGCGCACGAACTGATCCATGCGGCCGAGGCCCTTTTCGATGTTGGCCAGGCTCGTGGCGTAGCTAATGCGGATGTAGTCGTCGGCACCGAAGGCGATGCCGGGGACGGCCGCCACCTTTTCCTGCTCGAGCAACCGGGCGCAGAAGTCGGCTGACTTCAGTCCGGTCTTGGAGATGTTGGGGAAGAGGTAGAAGGCTCCCTTGCTGTTCACGCACGAAACACCGGGCATGGCGTTGAGCATTTCCCAGGCGCGGGTGCGGCGCTTGGCGTACTCGGCCAGCCAACCGGGCAGGTGGGCTTGCGAGCCGGTCAGGGCCGCGACGCCGCCTTTTTGGGCGAAGGAGCAGGGGTTGCTCGTGCTGTGGCTCTGGATGGCGTCGATGGCCTTGGCGATGGGTTCCGGTGCGGCCAGGAAGCCCAAGCGCCATCCGGTCATGCTCCAGGCCTTGGCGAATCCGTGGACGATGATGGTGTGGTCGTAGTGGGCCTGGCTGAAGCTGGCCACGCTCTTTACCTGAGCTCCGTCATAGGTCAGGTGCTCGTAGATTTCATCGCTCATGATGAGCACACCCTTCTCAACGCAAATGTCGCCCAAGGCCTTAATCTCGTCGGGCGTGTACACCGATCCGGTCGGGTTGCTCGGGGAGTTGAGGATGAAGAGACGGGTCTTCGAGGTGATGGCCGCACGCAATTGCGCCGGGGTCACCTTGAACTCGGTCTGGTCGGTGGTCTCCAGAATCACCGGCAATGCACCCGCCAGCTTCACCATCTCCGGGTAGCTGAGCCAATAGGGTGCCGGGATGATCACTTCGTCACCCTCTTGGCAGGTGGCCAGAATGACGTTGTAGCAGGAGTGCTTGCCGCCGTTGCTGACAATGATCTGCGAAGGCTTGTAGGTCAGGCCGTTCTCGCGGAGGAACTTGTCGGCGATGGCCTGCCGCAGTTCC
>SXXZ01000069.1 GCA_005789375.1 Verrucomicrobiales bacterium
AAAGCGATCCAGAACAGCGTGAAGCCACTCAGGCAGACGCCCAGTGGCAGCAGGAGTTCCCGGAGCAGATAACGGTCGAGGAGGCGCATCGGACGCGGCAATCTTATGCAGGATCGATTCGGTTGACCAACTGCGGTTTGTAGGACTTCCACGGTGCGGCGGGGATCGGTTTTTGTTGGGGACGGGCTGATGGGGAATGGGGATTAGGGATCGGGGGCGGTGGTGGGTGAACTGCCCGGACCGCTTCCCGGTTGCGTTGACGCGAGTGGGCGGTCTCCGTAGTTTTTGCGCCCATGTCCGCGTTGCTTGATTCGTTGGTTGAATTGATCCGCCGCTCGTCTGCCGAGATTCCGGATGACGTGAATGCGGCGTTGGTCCGCTCGTTGGAGTCCGAGAAGAAGGGGACCATCGCCGAGAGTGCTCTGAAGATTATTGAGCAAAACATCGAGCTGGCGAAACGGAAGTCCCAGCCGCTCTGCCAGGACACCGGCAGCGTGCTCTTCTACGTGGACTGCCCCGTCGGCTTCGACCAAATCACCTTTGAGGAAACGGCCCGGGAGGCAGTGACGTTGGCCACCCGCAAAGGGTACCTGCGGCAGAACTCGGTGGATTCAGTGACGGGTAAGAATGATGGCACCAACGTCGGTCCCGGTTCTCCGTCGGTCCATTTCCATCAGCACCGGTCGTCCGAGGTGCAGGTGCGTCTGATGCTCAAAGGCGGAGGTTGTGAGAATGTAGGGGCTCAGTATTCGTTGCCGCTCGAGAAGCTCCATGCCAGCCGGGATCTCGACGGGTGCCGCAAGGTCATCCTCGATGCCGTGTTGCAGGCGCAGGGCAAGGGCTGTGGTCCGGGCATTTTAGGGGTTTGCATCGGGGGGGATCGATCGACCGGCTATGCCCTGAGCAAGACCCAGTTCCTACGCACTCTGGAGGACCGCAACCCGGATCCGGCGCTGGATGCGCTGGAGCAGGACGTGCTGAAGACGGCCAATGAATTGGGGATCGGCCCCATGGGCTTTGGCGGCAAGACGACGCTTCTGGGGGTGAAGATCACCGCAGCCAACCGGGTGCCGGCCTCCTATTTTGTAACCGTCAGCTACATGTGCTGGGCCTTCCGCCGTCAGGGCGTAGAGCTCAATGAAGCCTCCGGGATCTGTCGTTGGCTGTATTGACCCATTGAATGGCTCGCGCGGCAGGCTCTGAGCCCTCGTCGTAGAGACGCCTACAGGCCGTTGACGCAAAAAGCCCGGGCCGTGGCCCGGGCTTTCGTGCGATTCAAGACACTAGGTCGCCCGGATCACTTCTCCGGCTGATCGTATTCGCCGAGCGGGCGGATCCAGATGTTGCGGAAGCGGACCGGATCTCCGTGGTCTTGCAGACGGATCGGTCCCGTGCCGTCGTACTTGAAGTATTTCGGGGTGTTCTGGTGGCCGCTGGGACCGTTGAACTCCTGCTTGTGATGCAGTGCCACGCCGTTGTGCAGGACCGTGACGGAGGCCTTGCGGGTCACTTTTCCTTCGGTATCAAACAGCGGACCTTCGAAGATCACGTCGTAGGTGTTCCACTGGCCGGGCTTCTTCATGGCGTTATGCAGCGGGGGCCACATGCCATAGAGACCACCGGCCTGACCGTCGGCGTAGGTCTTGTTGTTGTACACGTC
This sequence comes from Verrucomicrobiales bacterium, assembly GCA_005789375.1. The sequence continues at coordinate 1,661 of SXXZ01000069.1, forward strand.
GAGCACCTGGACCTCGTAGAGGCCGTGAAGGAAGAGTCCGGAATTGCCGCGGCCCTGACTTTCACCCTTGGGGGGATTCGGAGCGGACCATTCGAAATGAAGCTGAAAGTCTTTGAACTTCTCTTGGGTCTGGATGTCGCCAGTGCCCTTCACGACCTCGAAATAGCCGTTCTCGACTTTCCAAGGAGCCTTGCCGTCTTTGCCACCCTTCCACTTCGAAAGGTCTTTGCCGTCAAAGAGGACCACGGCGTCGGCCGGGGCCGGGGCCTGATGGCTGAAGGACTCACCCGGTTCTACGATGGGCGGGTTGGGGCGGTTTTTGTCGTGGACCTTCCACTTTTGCCCCGGGATTTGAGGGGTGTTGTCATAACCGACGCCAGCGGCGAAGGCGGTTGCTGTGGCGATGGCCAGAGGCAGGAAACGCGCAAGTGTGCTCATGAGAACTGGATGAAGGGATACGCTCGGTATCTGGTTAGAAAAACTCAATATTGAAGTCCGACGCAGTTTGGAATTCTTGCACAAAACGGCTTTTCGTCAGTGCCTAGGTTGCCAGAGGATTTGTTCCGCATGAACCACGCTCCCGGTTTTCTCCATTTGGTCGAGGATGCTCAGACTCGCATCCAAGAGTTGTCTATCGAAGCCTTGAGCGAGCGTCTCAAGACCAACCCCGGATTGGTGTTGTTGGATGTTCGCGAAGAGAGCGAGTGGGCTGCCGGACACGCTGTGCAAGCGAGCCACCTGGGCAAGGGTATCTTGGAGCGCGACATCGAGGCCCGCTATCCCGACAAGTCGGCGGAAATCGTGATGTATTGCGGTGGCGGGTATCGCAGCGCCCTGACCTGCGATGCCGCTCAGAAGATGGGCTACCAGAATGTCCGTTCGCTCATCGGTGGCTACAAAGGCTTGGTGACAGCCGGATGGCCGATGACGCACTGACCTTGCGACACCGAGCGGGATTCTGGGATTCTCTCAGAGTTCGCTACCTGGCGAAGGGGATCCGGAGCAGGCGTGGCCCGAGGCAGGCGACGGCGCTCTCGAATCGGAGGGTTTCTCCTGCGTCTTGGACGAACCCGCTGCGATCCACGGCCACCCCGGCAGCCATTTCCGAGAAGGCCGGCAGCACCAGTCGTCCGGGACCCACGAGGAAGCACGGCACCTTGACCCGCGAGGCGACGCCGTCATCGAGAAACAACGCCGGATGCAAATGGCCTTGGATGCGCCACCGCTCCGCACTCATGGCAGCATCGTGCGGGCCCGGCGGAGCCACCGGGACATCGCCGTGGAACAGCACGGCCTCGGGCAATGCGATTTGCGAAACGGTCTTCCAGCGCAATCCCCAGCGTTCGAGTTGCCGGGGCAGGTG
>SXXZ01000070.1 GCA_005789375.1 Verrucomicrobiales bacterium
AAGCAGCAGTCCTTTGAGTGAACCCATGTCGGTGATCGCATTCATCCTGTTAGGAAGCGTCGTGCTGCTGCCTGCGGCCGCCTTGATGGCGCTGCGGTGGGCGGCCTCGTCGGGTCAGTTCCGCTGCCCAGACAAAGCGGCTCTGTTGCCGTTTGATGAAGTGGAGCCTGTGGGGTTGGAAACCGACTGCATTTTGGGAGGAAACCGTCGTTGAGCATGATCAAACAGTCGCAAACGTTGCGGGCTTTATTGCCGGGTGATGCCCTCACCGGTGGCGGTACCGATGTCGGTAACAAGGCAGCGCTGTCTGAGATCGACGCCTCCTGCCGAGTGCCGGTGCTCTTCTTTTTCCTGAGCGGTTTGGCCTGGCTTCTGGCGGGCACCGTTTTGGCATTGGTGGCGAGTATCAAGCTCCACACCCCGGGTTTCTTGGCGAGTTGGGAATGGCTCACTTTTTCCAATGTCCGCACGGCTCACCTCAACACGGTCATCTACGGGTTCGCATCGCAAATTTCTGTGGGTGTGACCATCTGGTTGATGTGCCGCCTGTGCCGCATTCCTCTGGTGGCTCCCGGTTTGATCACCGTCGCCAACTTGTTCTACAACATTGGTGTCACCGTGGGTGTGGGCGGAATCTTGATGGGCGATTCGACGGCCATCGAGTGGCTCGAAATGCCCCGCTATGCGACTCCTATTCTTTTCGTTAGTTACGCACTGATCGCGGTCTGGACGATTGTGACCTTCCGCCTGCGGGCTGAGCGTCACCTGTACGTTTCCCAGTGGTACCTTCTGGCCGCGGTCCTGTGGTTTCCGTGGTTGTACGGAACCGCGCAAGTCATGTTGCTCATCGAGCCGGTGCGGGGAGTGGTTCAGGCAGCCGTCAACTGGTGGTTCGCGCACAATGTGCTCGGACTGTGGTTCACGCCGATTGGTCTGGCCTCCATCTACTATTTTATCCCGAAGGTGATCGGTCGTCCGATCCACAGTTATTACCTCAGTGTCTTGGGCTTCTGGTCCTTGGCGCTGTTCTACAACTGGAATGGCATGCACCACCTGGTGGGAGGTCCGCTGCCCTCCTGGATGATTACCGTGAGCATCGTCGCCTCGGTCATGATGCTCATTCCCGTCATCACGGTGGCCATCAACCACCATTTCACGATGCTCGGCCACTTCGGGAAGCTGAAGTACAGCCCCACGTTGCGTTTCATGGTGTTCGGAGCTGTTTCCTACACTCTAGCGAGCCTTCAAGGTGTGGCCAGCGCACTTCGTAGTGTCAGCGAAGTGACCCACTTCACCCACCACACCATTGCTCATGCCCATCTGGGTATGTACGCCTTCTTCACCATGGTGATGTTCGGAGCGATGTACTATATCCTGCCGCGCATCACTCAGCGGGAATGGCCTTCCAATGGACTCATATCGTTGCACTTCTGGGGCGTTGCCTTGGGAATCGTGCTGTATGTGGTTCCGATGAGCATCATGGGTTTCATTCAAGGAACGATGCTCAACGATGCCGCCGTCCGTTTTCTCGATGTCGTTCAATTTACCCTGCCGTGGCTGAAGCTGCGGACCCTCGCAGGTCTGTTGCTGGCCGCCGGTCATATCGCCTTTGTCATCAACGTCGGTTGGCTGCTGGTGCGGATGTTTGAACCCTACCGCAAGCCGGTGGTGCGCATCCTGACCGGTGAGGCTGAAACGGTGGCCGCCGCCAAACTACCATGAGTTACGGACCGCTACTTTTCTTGGGAATCCTCTTCACCTTGGCGACGAGTTGGGTGGGGTTAGTTCTCCTTCCGCACCGTCAAATGGGGGCGTTGGGACAGCATACCGACACCAACACGGCGGCCGTTTACCCGGCGGCCCGTTCGGGTGAGGCCCAGCAGGGCGCTGAACACTACCGCTCTCTAGGCTGTGTCTACTGCCACACTCAGCAAGTGCGTCCGGAGGGTTACGGCTCCGATATCGAGCGCGGGTGGGGTCGTCGCCGGACGGTGAGTCGAGACTACATTCAGGATAAAACGGTGATGCTTGGGACCATGCGCACCGGCCCTGACTTGACCAATATCGGGGAGCGTCAGGCCGATGCCGCCTGGCATTATCGCCATCTTTATAATCCGCAAATTACCAGCCCTGGCAGCATTATGCCCCCGCATGGTTTCCTGTTTGACGTCCGCGTCATCGGGCAAGCCGGTCGTTCTACCAATGCGTTGGTTCTGGAAGGAACGTTTGCGCCGCCGGCCGGTCAGGAAGTGATTCCGACGCGCCGGGCCGAGCAGTTGGTCGCCTATTTGCGCAGTTTGAAGTCCTCTGGAGACCTGCCCGAAGCGCCGGTCAAGAAGGAGGAGGCCAAGTGAACAATTCCCAGGAAACTCCCAACGCCTCCTCCTCTGGGTTAGATCGCGGTGAGAACCACGACGTGACCGAGTTGCACGCCGCCGTTCTGCGGGAGAAGCCCGACCCGATCGAAGGATTTGAGCCGGTGAACTTGTGGGTGGTTGCCGGAATCGCCGGACTCTTGTTTTGGGGTGGCGCGTATCTCACTCAGTACAGCGGCCGCTTCGAGGCCATGGAGTTCTCGGAGTTCCCGCATGGCATGCCGGCTCCTGTGGCCGCCGTGGCCGCCGATCCTTTGGCTGCGGTGAAGCGGGACGGCATGATTGCCTACAATGCGGTTTGCGCGTTGTGCCATGGCGAAGACGGCGCAGGCAAAGCAGGAGTGGCGCCTCTACTGGCCGGCTCAGATTGGGTGAATGCGGATGGTCCGAATCGCCTTCTGCGTATTGTTCGTCACGGGCTCAAGGGCACGGTGAAGGTCAACAAGGACGTCACCTGGAACCCGGCCAATGATGCCGGCATCGTCATGGGCTCCCAATGGGAGGCCATTGGTGGTACCAACGAGAAACTGGCCGCGGTGCTCACCTACGTCCGGTCTTCGTGGGGCAACACCGGAGCGGCGGTTACTCCGCAAATGGTGGCGGATGGCCTTGCTGCGGTGAAAGACCGTTCGGCCGAAGCCAACTGGACTCAGGAAGAACTGCTGCAAGTGCCTGCCGGCGGGGCAGGGGCTGGGGCGGCTGTAGCGGCTACCCCCGATCAGCTCAAGGCGCAACTGCAGGCCCTTCCGGCTGATCAGCGGCAGGCCATTCTCAAGGAGTTGTCCAAGTGAGTGGGCGGGGGGCTGAACCGTTCGACGGTTCCACCTCCCGGTTGCTTCGTCAGTGGGGTCAGTTCTCGAGGGGGTTCGATTTTCGCGGAGGTGGGATTCTTGAGCCAAGATCAGGGCTTGGTCGGGGATTGCTGGCTATTGCTCGAAATGATTTCTTTGGCCTATGAATGGGTGGAAGGTCTTCAGTTTACGATGGGTTCTCGTAGGGCTCTTGTGGGTCTTGGGAGCCGGGTGTGAGACCTACGGCAAGGCCGACTGGAAGTCCCGGGTGGGCCAGTACTCGTGGGATCAGGCGATCGAAGAGTTGGGTCCGCCCGAATCCGAGGCCAAGACTTCTGATGGATCTCGCGTGGCCAGTTGGGTGATCTCTCGCTCCCGGACGTACAGCACCGCCGTTCGTGGACCCATGTTCTGGAGTTGGAGTGGTCAAGATGTCACCACCACGGCCGAATCGCACTTGCTGCTCACCTTCAATGCACAAGGCCAACTCAAGGCCTGGAAACGAATCTACAAATGAAACGCCTTCGTAATGATGCCGCCTCCGAGGTAGACCTCGGATGGATGGGGGCCCTCAACCGGGCCATCCGCTGGTGTCTGTTCATCGGTATCATCGGATTTATCGTCGCCCAGTACTTGCCGCTCATCCGAAAGAATCAGGCCTTGCGCGAAAATGTTGCGCGCTGGGAGACCCAGCAGGCACGGATGACAGCGCAGGCCAACGATACAGCCGCACGGTTGCAAAGCCTTCGCGAAGATCCCCGCGCTGTGGAGCGCGCCGCGCGCGAGCGCCTTCAATTGGCCCGCACCAATGAGAGCGTGATTAATTTTGTGACGCCGAATTCTTTGAGCCGCTGACCCCAAATTTCCCATGAGACCGAATCTATCTTGGATCCAACCCCGTTGGGTTGGCTTGATCGTAAGTTTGTCGCTCGGCACCACCGCGCTCTCCGCGGATTCAGTGCTGCCGGTGTTTGATGCGCTCTGTGCGGCGCCCAAGCTCCAGATGTCGCTCACGGGGGATGCCGATTCGGTGGGCGTTCTGGAGGGGACCGAAGACCTGAATGGCGGAGAGTGGCGTCCCTTGCTGCAGTTGGGGGCGATCTCCGGTCACCACGAATGGATGGATCCCGAGAACCGGGCCCAGGCGCGGCGTTTCTATCGGTTGAACCGTTCTCCCCGACCGCCGCTGCTGCCTCTGCCCAATTTCCGCCTGAATGATCATCAGGGGTTTTCCCATGAACTGTTCCGCGAAGGGGATGCCCGCGCCGTGGTCCTGGTCTTCACCGATGCCCAGAACCTGGAGTCTCACTGGAAGCAACTGAAGCCCATCGTCGAGGCGAATTCTGCGGCCGGTGTGCAATTCTGGATGGTGGACCCGATGGATGATCGCACGGCGATGGCCGCGGCCGCCACCCAGGCTGGAGTGACCATTCCGGTGCTTCAAGACTCCGCACAACTGGTGGCTCGCTCCTATGGAGTGTCGGCGTCCGGCGAGGCTGTGGTGTTAGAGTCCGAGTCCCTGACCACGGTGTACCGTGGTGCCATCGAAGATGCGGTCGAAGTGGCCACGGGGACTCCGGTTCGCCAAGCCTATTTGGCCGATGCACTCACCCGATTCACAGCGGGTTCTCGTCCCGTGGTGGAATACGCCCGCCCGCAGGGTCAGCCCTGGCGGCATCAAGACTCTGGAGTGGCTTCGTATCGCAACGAGATCGCGCCGTTGCTCCAGGCCAAGTGCGTGACCTGCCATCGCCCGGGCGAGATCGGTTCCTGGGCCATCACCAACCACGCCACGGTGCGCGCCAAGTCGGCCACCATCCGCGCCAATGTTCTCGAAGGATTAATGCCGCCCTGGCACGCCGATCCGGCACACGGGAAGTTTGAGAACGATTTTTCACTGACCCCACAGCAGCAAGCTCGGCTGGTGGCTTGGTTAGATGCGGGTGCACCGCGCGAGGCTGGAGTGGACCCTCTGGAGACTGTGCCTCCTGCGGCCGGTTTGTGGCCCATGGGCAAGCCAGATGTCGTCCTCAAGATCGCCACGCGGCAAATCCAGGCCACGGGGCAGATGCCCTACGCCTACGTGACGGTCAACAATACCCTCAAGACCAACGCCTGGTTGCGGGCGGCGGTCATCCGCCCCGGTAACCGCGCCGTGGTGCACCATGCGCTCATCTTCTACATCAAAGCGGGTTCCCCTTCGCAAATGGCGGCAGATTTTCTAGCCATCCAGGGTGGGTTGAATGGGTATTATGCCGGTTATGTGCCCGGCATGGACCAGCGCGAATATCCGGCCGGGACCGCCAAATACCTGCCGGCCGGTGGTACGTTAGTTTTCCAGATGCATTACACGCCCAATGGAAAGGCCACCACCGACGCCACCGAGATGGGGCTCTACTTGAGTCCGACTCCGCCAGCGATGGAACTGAAGACCGGGGCGGCCAGTTCGACGGCCATCGACATCCCCGCTGGGGCACGCAATCACCGCATGGTGGCCGAGCGTTCCTTTGACAAAGCCGTCGATGTCCATGAGTTGAGCCCCCACATGCATTTCCGCGGAGACTCCATGCGCTTTGAGGCGTTCTTGCCCGATGGATCGTCGCAGGTTTTGCTGAATGTTCCCAAGTACGACTTCAACTGGCAGGCCTTATACCGGTTGTCGCAGCCGGTCCGCCTCCCGGCCGGCAGTCGCATCCGAATCTCGGGTGGGTTTGATAATTCCCGTTGGAACTTTTTCAATCCAGACGCCAAGTCTCGGGTTCGATTTGGTGAGCAGACCGACGACGAAATGTTCATCGGCTACATCAACTATTCTGAGGTGCCGTAGTTCCCGTCTACTCCTGTAACTGTGGGCGTTACCGTTCACAGTTAATGGGAGGCGGCGGCCACGACTCGATGTGGATGTAACTGCGGGGTCCGACTCGGCCACGGGAGTGAGTGTCCGGCGACGCGAAGGACGCGAAGGACGCGAATGGCCCGACTGGGCGGCGGCGGCTGTTTCGGGATCGGAAGGTCAGAGCGGGATCTGAAGGTTACATAAAACGAGCCAGCTCAGCCCGGCTCGTGTATCCGGACCGCCGGGCCCGGATCAGCGCTGCTCCAAACGCGACACCCAGGGTGGCCGCCAGGCAGAGCCCGGCCAGCATCACAGTGAGTCGCCAGTCACCGCCCCAGTAACGCAGGCCCCAGAGGGACAGGGTGGCCGCCAATCCCGCCGAAAGTGCGGCGCGCGACCATGAGGCACGCAGCATCGTCCAGAGCGGCCGGTCGCTGGCCTTGGCGAATGCGGCGTGCAGCGGCAGCAGCGTGCTGCCAGACGAGCCCGCGATGAAGGCCAGGAGGATGCCTGTCGGCCCCAGCCACAATCCCAGAGGCACGCTGAAGGTTAGGCAGCACACCAGCTCACGTCGCATGAGTCGGGCCAGTAGATCCATGTGGCCGTGGCCGAACATCCAATAGCCCGGTTGCGAGGCGATGCCTGTGATCAGGTAGCGCAGGGCGAAGAGCGCTGTGAGCAAGGTGCCACCGGAGAAATCCTCAGCCTTGTAGTGGGCAATGAAGGCCGGAATGCAAACGGCCGAAACAGCCATGGCCCCGCCCCAAAGCCAGCCGTTGAAGCGCAGGACTCCCTCGGCAATGACCTCGGCCTTGTTGGTCTTGGCCGCGAGGATGGGCCAGACAGCTTCGTCTGCCGATTGCAGGAGCAGTCGCAATTTGCTGAAGAGGTTGGCCACTAGCAAGTACTGGCCGACGAGCTTTCCCTGACACAGCCAGGCCACCAGCATCGCATCGAAGGTGTAGACCAGCAGTGTCCAGAATTGGAAGCGCATCAGGCCTGAGGAATCGGGCCAGAGTTCCTTGAGTCGGGCCGAATCCTCCGCGCTCCAAGAGAAGTCCAGCAGGCGGAGTCCGGGTGCTGCGGCGCGGATCGCGGGGGTGGCCAGGGCGATGGCTGCAAGGCTCGGCAGGCTCTGGGAGAGCACGAAGGACCAGACGCCCAGGCCGACCCGGAAACCCATCCACAATATGCCAATCGACGCCCAGGCCATGAAGAGTTGCAGCATAAACATCCGGCGCTGTTGGCCTAGACCCGTGAGCAATTGCAAGAAGGCCGACCCCAGAGCCACCACGCCGCTGACCGCGCCTAGCAGGGGATAGAAGGCCCAAGGGAGGTGGAGCGATCGGGCGTTGGGCGTGAGTGACTAAGCACTGAGGATGACCGTTCCTAGTACCAGAATAGCGGCGCAGAACCACGAGTAGAGGCGTTGGCCAAACTGCAGCATTCGCAAGGTTTCCTCATCGCGTGCGCGGCCTAGGATCCGGCGGTTGAGGGTGTTGCGAAATCCGCCGTCGAGGGCAGGCAGGCTTCCCAGCACCAATAAGGCCGCGCTGATCAGCCCAAAAAGCGCCACCGAATCGAACATCCGGATGGTCAGGAGCGACACCAGCGCCCACGAGAGGTAGGCCACCGCGCGCCAGAAAACCGTTTGGACAAAGAGGGAACCCAACACTGGAGTGGACCCTATCAGTGGCGATTCCCGGCAGCCATTATTGTCTTCCATGGTGGTGAGAGTGTGACGGAGTCCCGTGTGTTCAATTTCTGTTCTGGGCCGGGCCTGTGGATGGGCACTGGAGAACTCGGTCGCACCGTGTGAGGCCCTGTCGGCGAGGGGAGAGGGTTCGGTTGGACCGGTGTTGAGCTCATGTTGGGCTCATGTTGGGCTCGTGTTGTCCTCATGTTGGGCTCGTGTTGTCCTCGTGTTGGGCTCGTGTTGTCCTTGCCTCGTGCCGAGCGCTCCGGTAGTGCCGTTGGGTCATGACTGTCGATGCCTCGACTCCGATTTCTTCTCAGCGTGGGCGCATTCTGGTCATTCGCGGTGGGGCCGTGGGCGACTTCATTGTCACACTGCCCGTGTTGGCTGCACTGCGGAATCAGTTCCCCCAGACCCGACTGGAGGTTTTGGCCTACCCGCAGGTGGCCACACTGGCCGTGCGGGCCGGTTTGGCCGACGCGGCGCACGCCATTGAATCGCGGCCGCTGGCCGGATTCTTTGCCCGCAATGGAGTGCTCGACCCGATCGAGTCGGAACGGTTCGCCCGTTGCGATGTGATCTTTAGTTATCTTTACGATCCGGATGAACTCTTTCGCGGCAACCTTGCCCGCGTCACCTCCGCTCAGGTCATCCAAGGCCCGCACCGTCCGGTGGAATCCACCGGGGTCCCCGCCGCGGCTCAATTGCTTCAACCTTTGGAACGTCTGGCGATCTTTGAGGCCGATCCGGTGCCGCGCCTTCGTTGGGCCGGGATGGGTCCCAGAGCTGAAGGGTGGATCGCTCTTCACCCCGGCAGCGGCAGCGTCAGCAAGAACTGGCCCTTGGAGCGCTGGAAGGAGCTGGTGAGCCGCTGCGTGGCCCAGACGGATTTGAGCTGGGTGCTCATCGGCGGCGAGTCCGAGTCCGAAGCCCTTGATTGCCTCGAGCGGTTAATCCCAGCGAGGCGACGCCAGGTGCTTCGCGGGCGACCTTTGGAATCGGTGGCCGAACAGCTTTCTCGCTGCCAAGGGTTTTTGGGGCATGATTCTGGGATCACCCACCTTGCGGCAGCCGTCGGGATTCCGTGCCTGGCCTTGTGGGGTGGATCCAATGAGTCGGTTTGGAGGCCTGGCGGTCCAGCGGTTCAGACTGTGTCGCATCCTGGTGGGTTGGCCGATCTCGGACTCGAGGCCGTTTGGAACTCCTTTACGGCTCAGTTTTACCCCACCGTGACTCTGTTAGGACGCGATCCCCAGTAGGGAGGTCGTCTTGGAATTTCGTCGAGAGCGGTGGCCTTGAGTTCAAGAGTTTCATTGATGTGGCGTCCGTTGAGAGGCGTTGCTGCGGTCTCATTGCCAGCCTCGAGTCTGAACGCGCTGTGGTAAAAATTAGAAAAACCGGTTGCAGATCTGCCTGAAAACAGGCTTGGTTCACGGCTCCGGTCGCTAGGCCCAAGCCTCGACTGGTGGTGCGAGGTGCCTAGGTGCCTCGGCTGTGAGCCTGAATGCGGACGACTTTTCAGAGAGTTTCCGCCAGGTCCGGGAAGGAGCTGAATTTTGAAGTGAGCGAAGTTAAACTGAAGAAGGGCGAACCCGTGGATCGCGCGCTGCGCCGCCTGAAGAAGAAGGTGGACCGCGAGAACACTCTCCGTGACGTGCGCATGAAGCGTCATTATGAGAAGCCCAGCGAAACCAAGCGTCGTAAGATGAAGGTTTCCAAGTTCTCTGCGATGCTGTCCGCCCGGTATGCCGACCAGTGATGGTCGGTAGCGAGGCGCAACCGCTGTAAGGCGGTTTGCTTTCAACAGGGCCGGATGCTTTCCTTCGGGAACGCATTCGGCCTTTTTGTTTCCCAGACCTGAGTCTAGAAACCTGAGTCTAGAAACCTGAGTCTAGAAACCTGAGTCTCGAACCCTGAGTCTAAAACCCTGAGTTTAGAGCCGAAGGACCTTACATCATGTATTCCCTATCCACCTGCTGGAACTCGAGCCGCCACCAAGACGGAGGCGACATGCTGCGCGAGATCCGGGACCTGGGCTTCGAATATGCCGAGTTGAGTCACGGCATCCGTGTCAGTCTGGTGCCCGGCATCATCGACGCCGTTGAAGCCGGGGTGATCAAGATCAGCACCCTGCACAATTTCTGCCCGTTGCCGATGGGCGTGAGCCACGCCGCACCGAACCTCTTTAAGTTCTCGGCCTCGGAGAAGCGTGAGCGCGATCTGGCCTGGAAGCACTCGATCAAGACCATCGAGACGGCCGAGCGTCTGAAAGCTAAGTTGATCGTGCTGCACTCCGGGGCCGTCGATCTCTCTGGCTTCTTCGGAGATGCCCATTATCAGGACAAGCTCGAAGCCCTCGCCGCCGCTGGAAAGCGGGACTCGCCGAAGTACATCAAACTCATGGCTGAGGTGGAGCAACGCCGCGAGGCCCGCAAGGAGCAACCCATGGAGTTGGC
>SXXZ01000071.1 GCA_005789375.1 Verrucomicrobiales bacterium
ACGGCAGCGGGACCGGGGCGATGGGAGTATTGAAAGCCCGGAACCCAACAACCGAAGGATCGCGGGTTACAATGAGTCACAGCAACCTGTCCCTTGGAGGAGCCTCTGAAGGCAGACAACCTCATTGCATACCAGCCGCGGCAGAGCCAGCACCGGCCATACAGCCCACGAGTCCATTCACAACCCAGCCCCCCGCTACCTAGGAATGCCCCTTAAAGGCCGGAGGCTCGCAGGCAACCAAGGGCACTCGTGCACGAGGTCGACAATCACAACTCCCTGAAATCCGATACCGCAGAACCTGTTTCGAGCGATCGGTGAGTTGAGAACAAAGCGAATTTCGCTTGAGTAAGAAGGCCGATAGCGAGACCCACAACAATGTCTGCGATTCGCCGATTACTGTCATGGCAACCTTCCCGGGTGGTGCCGATCCTACTCCTGAGCCTAGCAACCGGAGCCGGTTGTTTTCATAGACACCACTCAGAGAATCCGGGTTCGAAGGGCGATGGCCACCACGTCGTTGGCCCCAGTTACCCCATCGACCCAGACCTCACCGATCGGGGCAATCCCAAGGGCCGGCAGTTCGAATTCAAGATGCGACTGGCCGACAGCAAACTCTTCCGCGGCGACGACACCACGCTGGAGCCCACGAAAAAAGCCGTTCGGACTGAGCGGAAAATCTTCGTTTACATCCCGGCGGCCTACCGCGATGGCACCCCGGCCCCCGTTCTGGTAACTCACGACGGCCCCAGCCAACTCAAGCTCGTCCGCAATGCTCTCGACAACCTGACGATCTCGAAGAACCCCGAGCGGAGCCTGCCTCCCTTCATCGTGGTCTCGATCGAAAACGGGGGTAACGACGGAAAGAACAGCGAGCGCGGCCTCGAATACGACACGATGTCGGACCGGTTCGCGCGATTCATTAACGACGAGGTGTTTCCCGCAGTGCTGGCTGATCCGGCCATCCATGCGGCCTATCCAAAACTGGCCATCACCAGCAACCCCTGGGGTCGCGCCACGATGGGATGCAGTTCGGGCGGCGCCGCAGCGATGACTATGGCGTGGTTTCGGCCGGACTTGTTCCGACGCGTCATTGCTTACTCCGGAACCTTTGTGGACCAGCAAGACGACGACGCTGCGGAAGAAGCCAAATTCCCGCTGGGTGCCTGGGAATACCACTCAAGCCTCAAGCTCATCGCCAACAGCCCGAAGAAGCCCCTGCGCCTTTTCACCCATGTCTCGGAGAACGACAACCGAGCCAAAGACCCCGAAGAAACCTACCACAATTGGGTCATGGCTGGTGAACGCACCGCCGCCGCCTTGAAGGACAAAGGCTACCACTACCGCTACGTCTTGAGCCGGGCCACGGGCCACTGCGACTCCAAGGTGTTCGATCTCACCCTGGCCGACACCCTGGTCTGGACGTGGCAAGGTTATCGCCCTGAATGACGGAACGTCTCCCGATGGAGACCCGCCTCAACCGGAACGATTGGAGTTGGATCGGTCGTGCTGACTGCATCTTCTCCCACAACAGCTTCGTTGTTCGCTCGTTACGGGCCTATGATCGGCCCGCGCCTCGCTCTCGCCTCGTCTTGCGAAAGAATCCGCTAAGCCATCACTTCCCACCGAACTGAATCGGTCCGGCTAGAAGACCTGCTCCCTCAGCACCTACAGCAAACAGGCCGCCCTAACCGGCGGCCTGTTTTTGCGTCGACCGATTTACGGCCTCAGGGCTGATACCACTTCAGCGTGTCCTTGAGTCCCTCATCCCAGCCCACCTTGGGGTTGTAACCAAACGCGTCGCGCGCTGCTGAAATGTCCGCCAGCGAATGGCGAACATCACCCACCCGCGATTCCCGATGGCCGGGAACAATGTGTTGCTGGGTGATGGCATTCAAACTCCCCATCAACCGAAGCAAACTAATCCCTTCACCACAGGCGATGTTGAAAAACCGCCCCGCCACCGCGGATTCAGGGGCCTCGGCCACAGCGATATTCGCCTCCACCACATTGGAGACATGGACGAAATCCCGGGTCTGGAGGCCATCGCCGAAAATCATGGGTGTTTCACCGCGAAGCGCCTGCGTGCAAAAGCGAGCGATGACACCGGAATAGGGAGAGTCGTAGGACTGCCGTGGCCCGAAGACATTGAAGTACCGCAGCGACACGGTCGGCAATCCGTGGAACTGATGGAACATCCGACCATAGGTCTCAGAAGCGTATTTTTGCAGGGCGTAGGGGGAGAGCGGCTCGGGCGGCAGGCCTTCGTGTTTGGCCGGGGTTTCATTATTGCCGTAAATGGCCGAAGACGACGCGAACACCCATCGGCGAACCCCTGCGGCTCGGGAAGCTTCCAGCAACTGGACCGCCGCGGTGAGATTGGTGTGATTTGAGGACACCGGCTCTGCGATGGACCGGGGCACACTCGGCATGGCCGCCTCATGGAACACCCAATCGCACCCCTGCACGGCGCGCCTTACCAAGGCTTCGTCACCGACATCTCCTTCGAGCACCTCCACCGGATCACCCGAGC
>SXXZ01000010.1 GCA_005789375.1 Verrucomicrobiales bacterium
CAGACGTCTTCGGGGATGGGCACCCGATAGCGCTGCGTCAGGAATCGGGCGAGGTCGGCAAAGAACGAAGATCCTTGAGGCTGAAATTCGCGAACGATCTCCAGAACCTTGGGCGGGAAGGGCATTAATTCGCGGCGGAGCGACTTTGGTAGCGCCCGGAGCAACTCTTCGATCTTGGCCTCGCGCAAACCGGGAACTGCCCATTCCAAGACCGAGGCCGCAGCACGCTGAGCCAGCGGCGCGGGCAACTTCACGGTGACCCCGTCATGGGCTTCGCCGGGCGCATAGGCATAGACCAACGGAACCCTCTGACCATCAATCGTCACGCTGTCGGGAAAGGCATTCTCATCGAGGTGAAGGTCTTTGCCGCCGGTAATCTCTGGCTCGGTGGCGCACAAGTACCCGGCTTCGGTGTGATCCCGCATCCATCGGTGCAATTCGTGCAGCGACGAGATGTTTTCCAGGTGCCGGGCATAAAAATCAAAGAACGCCTGATCGAGGTCCACCGACGTGCGACGCAGGCGAGTCTGCCAATTCTCCACCTTTTCGCGCAGCGCACGATTGGCCGCCATAAACCCCGGCTCTGCCGACGGCGCCGAGGTTTGCATGGCCCGCACTACGGCCCGTTCATCATTGCCGTCAAAATCGTCGTTTCGTCCTGAGAGGGCCGGCGGCAAAAGATCGTCTTCGACCAGCGCCGACCGGATGAAAAGGACCGTGGCTTCGCGGGGCGCAATATTTCCGTAAGCGATCTTACGGGCAAAGACCTCCAGGCCATGGAAGGTGGTTTTCTCCTCGACCATCACCCGGCCAGCACTGGCACTCCAATGCGGGTTCAGGTGGGTCACCTTGCAGAGATGCGGCGCCAAGCGAACGATCCACTGGGGATCAATTCCCGCCAACGTTCGGGCGAAGAGTTGAGAGGTTTCGACGATTTCGCCGCAAACCATCCAGGCCGGCTGACGCGACTTCTCGGGCTTGCCCGGAGCAGTGCCTGCAGGAGGCGGACGACGATCCTGTCTTGGGGAGCGCTCAGGTCGGTCGAACAGCACCGATCCCGGAAACACAGCCACCATCCGATTGCCGACGCCCTTGTATTGGTTGCGCTCTTGGCGCACGGACACATGCCCCAAAAGCCCGGCCAGGATGCAACGATGGACCGCGTCCTCATCGGCCGGACGTTCGTTGAGCTTCACGCCGTCGAGATCTTCCAAGGCCCCTTGCAACTGCGCGTGCAAGTCCTGCCATTCACGCATGCGGAGGTAGGAAAGGAAGTGCTGGCGGCAAAACTTCCGCCGAGCCCCCTGAGTGCGGAGTGATTCCCACTGGTCATGCACCCCGTTCCAAAGTCCCAGCAGCGACAAGAAGTCAGACTGGGAGTGCATGAAACGGCGGTGTGCCTTGTCGGCCGCTTCGCGTTGGTCGAGCGGGCGTTCGCGCGGATCCTGAATACTGAGACCGGCAGCGATGATTAGGAGTTCTCGACCCGCGTGCTCAGTTTGCGCCTGGAGAAGCATCCGACCCAATGTGGGGTCAATGGGGAGTCGGGCCAGGTCCTGACCCAACGGAGTCAATTCGCGCTGTTCATCTAAGGCACCCAATTCCTGCAAGAGCGAGTAGCCACCACTAATGGCCATGGGGGCCGGTGGATTGAGAAAGGGGAAGGTCTCGATGTCTCCCAAGCGTGAGGCCTTCATCCGCAAGATGACCTCGGCCAAATTGGCCCGCTGAATCTCCGGCTGAGTGAAGGGGCTTCGAGATTCGAAGTCCTCCTCGGAATAAAGTCGGATGCAAACACCTGCCTCGATACGGCCGGCGCGCCCTTTCCGCTGGTTGGCACTGCTCTGCGACACCCCCTCAACCGGCAGTCGGCGGGTGCGGGTGCGGGGGTTGTAACGACTCATCCGAACCAACCCGGAGTCGATCACGAAGCGGATGCCCGGAATGGTCAGCGAGGTCTCGGCGATGTTGGTGGCGATCACCACCTTTCGCCTCGAAGACGGACTAAAAACCTGTTGCTGATCGCCAGAACTGAGCCGCCCGAAGAGCGGAACCACCTCGGCCTCAGAGCCCAGTCGCCCTTCAATTAAGTCTGCGCATTCGCGAATATCCCGCTCACCCGGCAAGAAGATGAGCACATCCCCGACACCCGTCTCATAGAAGAGGCGCTCACACTCACGGGCGGCCGCATCGACGAAATCGGTGTCGGCCGGATCCGACGAAGCCCCCTCGCCCCCGGGCGGGCGGTACTCCACATCCACCGGGAAGGTGCGGCCAGACACCTCAATGATGGGCGCGTCGTTGAACGCCTTAGAGAAAGCCACCGTGTCGATGGTGGCCGAGGTAATGATCACCTTCAGGTCCGGGCGCTGGGCCAGGAGGTTCTTCAGGTGTCCCAAGAGAAAATCAATATTGAGCGATCGCTCATGGGCCTCATCGATGATGATGGCCTCGTATTCGGCGAGGGTCGGATCCCCCTGCACCTCGGCGAGGAGCATACCGTCGGTCATTAGCTTAATGACCGTGTCCGAGCCGGATCGATCATCGAAGCGGACCTTACAGCCCACCTCGCGACCCCAGGACACATTAAGTTCCTCAGCAATTCGCCGGGAGATGGACTGTGCCGCCACCCGCCGGGGCTGCGTACAACCGATCATCGCCCGTGCGCCCAGGCCGGCTTCCAGGCACATTTTGGGGATTTGAGTCGTTTTGCCCGACCCCGTTTCACCG
>SXXZ01000072.1 GCA_005789375.1 Verrucomicrobiales bacterium
GCGCTTTGCGTCGGGCCAGCGCTTGGTACCATCCAACATCAACGCCAGGGTGTCGTTGGGCAGGTAGGCTGCGGTGGTGACAATATCGAAGGTCGGGGCCAAGGAAACCCACCCCGTCGCGTCGTCATAAACCACCCCAAAATTTTTCCGGTGGGCATCCCCGTTGCGTACCGCCACCGAGAGGACCAAGGCTCGAAAGAATTGAGCCAATTGGGTCGCCGTTCCGTCAGGCCCCCGCAACGTCCCGGTCAGGGTAGACGCCAGTTGTTCGTAGCTTCCCACATACTTTTCGCGGGACAATCGACCGTCCAGAGCGCACCCGTCTTCGAAGGCGAGGTAAGAACCGTCGGGTTTCAAGTCGAAGCGCTCGACGATGAGCAGATGCCCTCCAGAGGCGATTTCGACCGGTGGAACTGGCAGGCCAGCAAGCCGCGCCGCCTTCAGACACAAGAACTCATTGGAGGCGAGCCCGGGATGCTTCACCGCATCGAAGGACTTGACGATATGTGTGGTTCCACGGGCCGTCAGCCGATCACCGACCGGCACCGGACTGAACTTGCTTGTGCCCAGGGTTCCATCATCGCGAATCAACAACTTGGGTTGAACCCCCGCCACGCCAGAATACCGCGCATACCGTCGCAGCAGATCGGCAAACAACCCATCGGTCCCTCGACTGGACAGGAGTTCGCGCAAATTCTGGGAAGGAACCTCGTCCAGATGCTCTGCCGAGGCTCCAAACCGCAACCGCCCAATGAGTGAGCGCCCAACGATCTCGAGCAACGCAAGGTCATCGAACACGGGCAACGCTTTGGCGAACAGTTGGTTCAACGCCTCGCGGAGGGCACCCTCCGGCAAGTTCATATCGAACACCGGGTGCAGCACCGTGAGACGCTCAGCCGGGTAGGACGAACCGGCCACCGGCATTAGCAGGGAGACTGCCAAGCTTTCCGGCACCCCAACTTCATAGGCAAAGCGGTGGGTCGGTTCACCTCGTGAAAGAGTTCCAACCCGGCGTCGATTGACGAAGACCTCAGACATCAGATGGGCTGGGTTTCAAATTCGCCAAGAGGCTGTCGGTCTCCTGAAACGCAGCCTGACGCTCCTCGTGATTCCGCGAATAGGCTTCTTGCAAGGTCAAGGCGCGGCGAGGTCGAACGAGGATTTCCAAGCCGAGGCGATCACAAATCAAGGCAACCTTGCGAATTCCAAGGTCACCGATCACACCATTCTCCAGTTGGGAAAGGGTGGCGCGGCTCATCCCCAAGCTCCGGGCCAATTCAGCCTGGGTTAGACCGGCCGTTCGGCGAGCGCTTCGAAGGATCTCTCCTGTCTCGGTGAGATTCATGTTTTATATGCGATCCATTTTGAATGTTTTAGAGGGCTTATCAATATTTTTGTTTTATATAAAATACATTTTCCAGAGTAACCCCATTCCACCGAAGCCCGAACGCGGTTGTCACCGAATGCTGCAAGATTAGCCCGCAGCAGCACCGGCGACTCCGTTGGGCGACTGGGAATCCAAGCCCTGAAAGAAACGGCACACCTACCTCGCCCATCACCCCGCCCCTTCCCAAGGATCGGGCCTGGGTCCACTCTCGCGGCATGAAGCTGATCGGTGTCATCCCCGCTCGATATGCCTCCACACGGTTTCCGGGCAAGCCGCTGCACCCCATCGCCGGGATTCCTCTGATTCAACGGGTGGTCGAGCGGTGCCGATTGTCCCCCGCCCTGTCCGAGGTCATCGTGGCCACCGATGACGAGCGCATCGCCGCGTTCGCCCGCGGATTCTGCCGCGTGGAAATGACCCGCGACGACCACCCGAGCGGCACCGACCGGATCGCCGAAGTTGCCTCACGGGTCCCGGCCGACGGCTACATTAATATCCAGGGCGATGAACCCCTCATGGATCCGGCCGTCATTAATGCCGTGGCCGAGGCGCTTCGCGACAGCGACATGAGCACGGCCTCCACACCCATCCGGGACCTCGCCGAGTTCGACAATCCCAACGTGGTGAAGGTGGTAACCACTGCCGGAGGACGTGCCCTGTATTTCTCACGACGGACGATCCCTTACCTGCGAGACGCCGCTCTGAAACCGCTGTCCGAACAATGGGCCAGCTACCCGTTCCAGAAGCACCTCGGTATTTACGGTTACCGGCGCGACACCCTGCTGCGCTTGGTGGGATTCCCGGTGTCGCCACTCGAAGCCGCGGAGAAACTCGAACAACTGCGCGCTCTCGAAAATGGCTTCAGCATCGCCGTGGCTCGGGTGGAGCATGACAGCGTGGGGGTGGATGTCCCCACCGATGTGGCACGCGTCGAGGCCTTGCTGGCGAGCACCGCGTCGGTGACCCACTGCGCATGAAGTGGCTAATCCCCACGCTGCGAATTTACCGACCCGACGCACCTCGCTGCGCCGCTGCGCTCGGCTTGGTCGGATTGACGACCGCCGCCGCGGTGATTAAGCCGTGGCCCTTGGCGTGGATCCTGGATGCCCTGTCGGGCCGCTCCGGAGAAACCCACTCCATCACTCGCTGGACGTTGGCTCTCTTGGGGGCCTACTTGTTGCACGGTCTCCTCGGAGCCGCCCAACAAAACCTGGTCATTAGCCTCGGGCTGCGTGGCCTTCAACGCATCCGCCATCAAGTCTTCGAGCGTCTGCTGCGACTGTCGCCACGCGAAATTCAGGGAACCGCGGCCGGTGACTGGATTTACCGGGCCACTTGGGACACCTACGCCTTTCAGACTCTCTTCACTCACGGCATTTTCACCGGCCTGACCGCGGGCGCCGGTGTGATCGCCATGACGGTGGTGATGGCTCGCATCCACCTGCCACTGACGGCCGTGGCGCTGGCCACCGTGCCCCCTCTGCTCATCGTCATGCGGGTGTTCGGTCCTCGCCTCCAACGGGCGGCTGCACAAGCCCAGACGGCCGATGCCGGGATCGCCACGGCCGTCCAACAAGGGGTGGCTAACTTGTCCCTGATTCAGGCGTTCACCCGCGAATCAACCCTGACGGCCGCCTTCGACCAACAGGCCGGTGAAGCCTTCCACGCTCGACGGCACCAGCATCGTTCCGAGGTCGTGTATTTGGCCGCGGTCGCTGCCATCCTGGCTGCCGGCACCGCCGGGATCGTGGCCCTCGGATCCCGGGAGGTCACCGCCGGACACCTGACACTTGGCCAGTTGCTGGTGTTTTTGGCCTATCTGGCGCAGCTCTATGAGCCCTTGAACCAATTGTCGCACCTCGGCGGCACCCTCTCCACGGCCCAGGCCAGTGCCCAACGGGTGCTCGAATGGCTCGACACGCCGGACCACTCCGCCAGCGGCACCACGCCAGCGCCTCGCCCCGCCACCGGAGTGGCCCTGGAGTTCACTGGTGTGGACTTCGCCTACGACCCCAACCGACCGGTGCTCCAAGGACTCCATCTCCGCCTGAAACCCGGGGAGATCGTCGCCATCGTCGGACCCAGCGGTGCGGGCAAGACCACCTTGCTGCAATTAATTCCCCGATTCCTGGAACCCGCCTCGGGGATGGTCCGCTGGTGCGGCCTCGACCTCAAAAGCCTGGATCGGGAAAGCCTCCGCCAGCAGGTGTCGTGGGTGTTGCAGGAACCCCTGCTTCTTTCCGCGACGGTCGCCGAAAATATCGGCTTTGGCCGAGAGGGAGCTACTCGCGCCGAGATCGAGGCCGCGGCCCACGCCGCCCAGGCCCACGAGTTCATCGTGCGCCTGCCTCAGGGTTACGACACCCGCGTGGGCGATGGATCTGCTCGCTTGAGTGTCGGAGAAAAACAGCGAATCCACCTGGCCCGAGCCTTCCTCAAAGACGCCCCGGTACTGCTGCTCGACGAGCCCACCAGCGCCCTCGATGGCGAGAGCGAGTTGGCCATTCTAGCAGCCATTCAACGCCTCACTCTGGGCCGCACCACACTCATGGTCGCGCACCGTCCCGAGACGCTGCACATTGCCCACCGCGTCGTGCGCTTGGAAGGCGGCGCACTTATCGAAGAACCCGCCCGCGGGCCTCGGTGATCCGGTCTGAAAACCCCGCATCGCCGATCGGACTCGGGCTCGGGTTCGAGCTCGGCTCGTCGATCACCGCTGGACTACGAATCCGGCCTCAGCCCAGTCGGCAAAATCTTCGCGCGATCCGTTGCCCGCATCCATGGCCACCAAACTCAATCGTCGGGCTCCCGCTGGGATGGGCACATCGAAGTGCCAGGCGGCGGTCTTCACCCGCATCACCGGACTGACTGCGGCCTCCTTGCCGTCGATCAGCACCTTGAACACCACGCTCGGAAACTGGGCCAGGTTGGACCCATTGCTCACCTCCACCAGATTCTCGTCGGCCCCGGCCAAGGCCACGAAGCGCCGGAACTCCGGCTTCAGCGCATACTCCACCGCACACGGGGCATGCACGCCAAGTCCACGGGTGTAGGTGGTGCGATTGACCCGCAGCGGACCACCCAAATTGGATCGATCGGTCTGAGGTGGCCGAGTGTTGCCCGAGTAGCGCACATCGCCCCCGTATGTGTGCCCGAAACCCACGCTGCGGGTGGGCTTGAGGGTCGACAACAGCACATCGGGTTGCGGCGGCAGAGGCCCATTTTTTGCAAACGAACCCTCCGATTCAAGGCACACTGCGCGGCCATGCAAGAACGCCCCAACCCGCAGGCGAGTCGTCTCCGATACGGCCAATGGTTTAGTGTACTTCAACGACTTGGGCGTGGGGGCAGAGCCATCCAGCGTGTAGCGAATGTCCGCTCCGGGCTGCAGCGGTGCCGACAAGGTCACGGTAATGGGCTTCTCGAAGAGGTGGGGACGCAGCGGGGTGCCCCAAGGCGTGATCCGAACCGGATCCACCACCCAGTCCTTGCGCCAGCGACCGAGCCGGGACAGTTCCTCCTGAAGGTGGATCGTCGGAGCGAGGTGCTTCTCGAAATGAGCCACCACCTGCTCGGTGTTGAGGTCGGGTGTGAAATTGCGGGCCGGATCGTAGCCGGGGTGCGCATCGGTCATGTCGCGGGCCAGCACACACTGGAGACCGGCCGACTTCATCGCGCGCAGGCCCATGGGCTTGCCCAACAGGCAGACCTGGGTGTGGAACCCGACATAAATGAGATGGGTCAGGCCGTACTTTTGGCACAGCGCGTACACCTCGGCCTGCGTGTCGGGCATCCAATCGTCGCGGCCAATGACCAGATCCGGGTGCATCCCATCCCAACCGTAATTACCACCGCAGCGTTCGGCCCCGCAGGCACAACCACCGGCATCGGGCACCGGCGGGCAGGTGACATTCACGGCAGCCGGCACCGTTATCTTCGGTAGGTTGAACACCGCCTCGCGCTGCGGATATCCGACATAATTGTCCACCACATCGCTCGGGCAAAGGAAGACGGGCATTCCCATATCGCGGGCCGCAGCCAGGGCCTTGTTAATGCGGGGCACGAAGGCATCCACCCGCATGGTAGCCGTCTTGCACCAGTGGTAATTCCAAATATCCACCGCCACCACGCCGATGCGCGACGAATCCACCTGCTCGTGGGTGATCACGATTTTACCCGTCTGAGGGTCGCGGGTTTGGAGGCTCCATCGAACGGGCACCGCGGAGATCCGCGGCAGGAATCCCAGGCACAAGAGGAGGGCGAACCACGGTCGGGCAAAGGTATTCATGGAATCAGAGGGGGCTGACGGTCATTCAACCGTCAATTCGCCGCCCTCGCAAGCCACTGCTCAAACCACTCCTCACGGATCCCGCAAGACCGGCGGCGTAATTTTTCGGAGATCCCGAATGATTTGTAATGAGGTCACCAGCGACCAGAGCCAGGCCGCCCCAAACAAAACCAAGCCCAAGATCAACCCTTGCGAGGGGGGCCAAGAGACCGAGTCGCCGGCCTGTAAGCCTTCCCATGCGCCTCGAACCAACTCCCAAAACCAGGTCAGAATCACGATGAAGCCCGAAACCGCCAGCCCCATTTGAAACACGCCCACTACCCGATGACCGGCCACAAAGGAACCCAACCCGGGCGTGGCTCCCTGATTGATCGCCAATGCCGTCCAACCCATCGATCGACTACTCGACTTTTCGGCCATGGATGACCGTCTCATAGGCATACATGGTCGCCAAGATTGAGATGGGCACCGTCACCAGCAATCCCACCAGACAACACAACGTGCCGAAGAAGTTTAAAATCGATATCACCACCAACAGAGCCAGGCACGACCACCAGTGCCGACTCACCTGCCGCCAACTCCGCTTCATGGCTGTCCAGAAGTCCACGCGTTGATCCAGGATCATTGGCAACGAGAACATCCAATTGACCGTCAGGAAAACGGTGACCGGAAGGCCGAGGAGAATCAGCCCCAACCCCGGTGCCAACACTGCAAAAGCCGGCCAACTGGCCGAGCCCTTCGCCAAGCCCATGATGACGGTCAGTCCCACACTAAAGAACAGGACAATGGATCCCGCCAACAGGGGCAACGACACCAAAATTACCTGCACCCATTGTCCCAGAAACAAATGGCCAAACATTCTCCGGAACCCATCGAACAGGGATCCCAAAGGAGGCGTCTCTCCACGAATCACCCTCAGGTAAACGACATAGAGACCGGCCAAGAGCGGCCCGCCAATGACCATGCTGCACAGGCTAAAAAGCACTCCGAGGTAAGGCAGAGCTGCGAAAATCGTCAGACCGAAGAGGATGAGCACGTACATCATCGTAGGCCCAAAGAGGGTTGAGAACTGCTGTTGGAACAGTCTCCAAGCGGACGTCAGGCAGGCGACGACATCCAAGTCGTAATCCCCGTCGAAATCAGACGGAATGGAAAGGGCTTCCGCTGAAGAGACCGGCGGCGATGAAGGCAGAACCGGCGGGTGCAGCAAGACTACCAATTCAGGCACCTCGCGCAGGAAGCGCCAGACGCCGTCGTCACCCTGAACGCGGGTCTCGCCGTTGACGCGCTTTTCGGCGATCCACAACCGCAACTGTTCGGCCGATACCGGACCGTACTCATTTCCGTCGCTGCCTAGAATTCGATACATGGTATGGGTTTGAAGGTGATCTGAATCAGTAAAATCTGACAAACCGGGACTGGATCAATACGCGCAAGATTAATCTGAAGACTGTCATTGAATCTATCAATCCGGGCCTCGGGCATCGATTGGAAAAGTCCGGAAACAATTCCACCTCGAGACCTCAGATTCGAATCACGATTCGACAGGGACCTCAACGTAGCGTTGAGTGATACATATTTATGCGAAGCGCACGCGCCATTCCGTTGCTCTGCCTGCTGGGCGTCGTTGTGTCGTTGGCCGCGGACACCCCGGTGGACTTCAATCGCGAGGTACGCCCCATCCTCTCCGACCGTTGCTTCGCTTGCCACGGTCCTGACGCCGCTAAGGGCCGCAAAGCCGGCCTGCGCCTCGACGAATACGCCGGCGCGACAACAAAACTGAAAAGTGGCAATACCGCGGTGGTGCCGGGCGACGTAGAAAAGAGTGCGCTGGTGCAACGGATCCTCAGCGAGGAGGCGGAGGACGTGATGCCACCGCCGGAGCTGCACCGGCCCCTGTCCCAGGCGGAGAAGGAAATCCTGATCCGATGGGTGAAGCAGGGAGCCAGGTACGACCCTCACTGGGCGTTCGTCAGCCCACGGGCCCACCCGGTGCCGAACGTGTCCGACCCATCTTGGCCCAAGGACCCGCTCGACGCGTTCATCGCGCACGCCGCTTCCCAGAAAGGCCTAAGCCCTTCTCCGACTGCCGACCGCGCCACGCTCCTCCGCCGCGCTTCGTACGCACTGACCGGCTTGCCACCGACGACGGCCGAGACCGACGCCTTCGTGGCGGACACCGCCTCCAACGCCTATGAGCAGAGGGTCGATACCCTGCTGGCCTCGCCGCGCTTCGGCGAACACCTGGCGGTGGCTTGGCTCGACCTTTCGCGCTATGCCGACACCTGGGGCTACACGGGCGACATGGCCATGTTTGCCTGGCCCTGGCGCGATTGGGTGCTGAAGGCGTTGAATGACAACAAGCCCTACGATCAGTTCCTGACCGAACAGATCGCTGGTGACCTGCTGCCTCATCCGACCCAGGACCAACGCGTGGCCACGGCCTACAACCGGATCCACCGTATGACCTTCGAAGGCGGATCCATCGCTGAAGAATTCCGGCAAGACGGCATCAACGACCGCGTGATGACCGCCGGCTACGGATTCATGGGGCTGACCCTGGAGTGCTCGCGCTGCCACGACCATAAATACGATCCGATCTCGCAGAAGGACTACTTCTCGATGGCGGCGATGTTCGGCGACCTGAACGAAAACGGGCTGCTGTCCATGCATGGCGAAGTGCCACCCCCGTTCGTCCGGCTGTTCAAGTCCGACGAGGATCGTCGCAAAGAAACTGAACTGGGCGCGGCCGTCACGGCCGCAGAGCAAGCCTTGGCGGCAGTACCGCCTGCATCTCCGTCGCTGACTGGGGCCGTAGCCGTGCCCGCGCCCGTGGCGCACTTCCCGCTCGAAGCCTTCACGAAGACGGGCGTCGACGACGCGCTCGCCAACACCAAGCCTGCCAAGTTCGAGCGTCGCGAATCGCCGGAAGACCTCCAACTCGTCCCCGGCGTCCAGGGCCAGGCGGTAAAGTTCAACGGCGATGCGGGCTTCATCCTACCGGACTTCAAGCAACTGGGGCGCTTCGACGCGTTCACGTTCTCGAGCTTCCTCCGCCTCGGTGAAAAGAACGCCCGTGGGACAATCCTTCACTCGACCGGTTTCTACACGGGCGATGGCGACGCGACCGGCGTCGAACTGCTGGTGAACCAGGGGAAGCTCCGCTGGAGCATGATCCACCTTTGGCCCAACAGCGCCGCCTCCATCGAGACGGTTGAGGAGCTTCCGGTGAGCCAATGGCATCGAGTGACGGTCACCTACGATGGTTCCTCCAAAGCGGCTGGGTTGCACGTGTACCTCGA
>SXXZ01000073.1 GCA_005789375.1 Verrucomicrobiales bacterium
CCGACGGGCAGTCGCAATTTTTGGCCATGCGGGCTCCAGGTCGAGAGATCGCTGGAACGCTGCAACCGCAATTCCATCGGCTTGGACGACTGGATCGTGCCCTTCAACCGAACATCAATCGCCGTGCCCTCCGGTGGGCGCTCCACTCTCAATTGGAGCGATTGAGCCCATGACATCATACCTCCCAAGAGCATCACCACTGCGCTGATCAGAATTCTCTGGGCCCAGGCCAAAACAACACACCAAGGAAGATTCCGATGGGTCATGCTTAATCGATAATCTTAATTATTAGTTTTTCAATATCGAAAAATCGAACTCCCAGCCATGGATCGGTCCGGTCTGAACCTGGATTCAGAGAAGCAACGGGGCTTACCCTGAAGGCAAACCAAACTCGGTTCAGGGTCTGTGGCCGCCGATGCTCGCACGACCCAAGCCCAGTGAACACAGGAGTCCACAGCTTGAAATCGGAGTTCTACGAGTCTGCAACGTAGCAGCAATCGAAACAGAATAATCCTCCAGTCCATCCGCGCACCCCACATCCGTTCAACCGCATCCGATCAGAGCCAATGGAAGCCCCGAAGCTCAATGGGATGGGTCTCCTGAAGCCGCCGAGTTCATAGAATCCCACAACCGAACTCCATGAGAGGGATCCCCCCGACACCCACGCCCATGACAACGACTCCAAAACGAGAAGAAGGGGCGTTCCAGCCCGCCTCACCAAGGGAAGGTATAGTCGAGGGGTTCGGGCGGAAGAATCCGGTACATGCGCATCACGGAGGCGTCGAAGGAGTCGAAGGCGTAGCGCTCGGTATCGGCCCCTTCGAAGATCCAGTAGGTCCTCCAGGGGCCCGCCGCACCCGCGTCGGAGGACTCCAGCCGGACTTGATACCCGCGAGCCACCTGGGTCTTCAGCATCACACCGCGCTGGCCGCCCCCGTTGTCATACTCAGAGATGGTCAGAGGCTCGGCCGGACCGGGCGTCTCATCGTCGGCCAGGGTCAGCACCGTGCTTTCGAATCCCTTCATGAGCTTCAGGCCTCCTTCGATCGACTCCAGGGTGAGGGTGATGTTCTGAGTGCCTTGGGCCTCGGTGTTGTTCACCAACGGGATCTGGACGAAAATCTGCGACTGACCCGGCTCGAAGGTCGCGGTGCGGTTGGTCTGACCGCCCAAGACGGCCAGCGCGGAGGCCGGACCTTCCAGCCGGTAGGTCACCGTGGCCGCCTGCCGGGTGTTGAGGGTGCGCCACAGGCGGACTTGGACATAACCGTTGGCGGACCCCTCGTTGATTTGGAAGCGGGGCGAGACAAAGCCCACCTCGCCTGGATTCATGTCGTCGAGGAGGCGCACTTCCATGCGCGCCGGCGCGTTGGTGCTGCCATCAATGGACAACTCGAAGACAGCCGTCTCGGTGCCCTCGTTGACTTCGTCGAGGATTGTAGGCATTGGCAGCCAGTTCATGGAACCGAGTCCTCCCATGGCCGGCACAATCCTCACCGGCTGATTCGTATCGAAATCTTGGCCCGGAGTGGCGGTGCCGCTGACGAACCGGGCGCGAACCGTGATGTCATTGGTGCCCTGATAATCGCCCAGGATCGTGAAAAACAGAGGGATGGAGGCCCGATCCTCCGCGATCTCGAGCGTCGGGTAGTCGAGTTGCAGGGACAGGCCCTCGAGACCGCTGGCGGCGCTCGGAACGGGCTCGGTCAGCGCCGGGTCCACAGGGCGTGTCGGCGGCTGTTCGGCCTGCGGAAGAGGAGTCACCGGGTTGGTATCTGGCAGCGGTCGGACCTGCGCCAACAGGGTGGCGTTCGTCAGGAGGGCGGTGGCGACGACGACGGCCCAGAGGGGCCGCGCCGTGAGCAGACGTTCGAGGAACGCGGGTTTTCGGGTTGGCTGGGGGTTCATGGATTTGGATTTCAGTCGTTCGCTAATCCTTCAGAATGATTATTTTTATCAAATAGAGACAGAGAACCCCGGCGGGCATCTTTATTGGAAAAGCGGTGAAGCGGACAGGCGATCAGGACCGCTCAGGCAGTCCGGCGCGGCGCGGCGGTGAGGGCTCCTCCGGACAACGCCCCGAAGAGCGCCAGAACCGTCAAGGCGGCCGGGGTCAGGGCCAAGCTGCTCTGGATCCACGGATGCCAAGCTGCCTGGAGCAGCCCGACCACCGCAGCGCCGGTCAAGCCCAGCGACAGTCCGATGGCCAGGCCACGCGGAATCCGCGCCCGCCGAATGAGGAAGGCCATGGTCAACGATCCGGCCGAAAACCCGAGGCAGGCAGCGATGGATCCGTGGCTGGGATCCTTCGCCTCACAGACGCGGGAGGCAAATCCTATGGCCAACAGCAGCCAACCCACGACGGCCACCCGCTGCTGAGGGGTCATGGGCACGCGATGCGGTTCCCGGGGATCGGACTCGCGGAGGCAGCGCCGGGCGATCTCGAGAGGCGAACCGAGCGATCGGAGGGCCGACTGACGGGCCTCTTCGGCAGACAGGCCGGAGCGGAGGCCGGCCTCGAGGGATTCCATCAAATGGTCTTCCAGTTCGGCGGCAACGTCAGTGGGAAGGCCGGCCAAATCGGAGCTGAAAGGGTTGGAGTTCATCGCGGTGGGGCGGTTTTGGAGGTTGCCTTAGAAAGGGTAGGTCAGCGGGCCGGGGCCGGAGCGATGACTGGTTCTTGGGGGTGGGTGGGGTGTGGAGCGTCTCCGGTGGACCACAGGCCATGGAGGATTGCGTTCACGGTTTGCCATTGCAGGCGGGCGTCTTCCATCACGGGGCGTGCTTGGGCGGTGAGTTGGTAGTACTTGCGCTTGCGACCGGTCTCCGACTCGCCCCAACGAGCAACGATGAGTCCATCGGCCTCCAGTCGATGAAGAATTGGGTACAACATGCCATCTGTCCACTCGACCTCCCCGGCGGACAATTCCTTGACCCGTTGGACGATGGCGTACCCGTAGCTTTCCCCTCCCCGCAAGATGCCCAGAACGATGGCGCTGGCGGAGGCGGCATTGAGGTCCTTGCTGATCTTCATGGTGCCACTATGCATTGCGTTTCTATGCACGCAAGCGCTAGGCATTATTTTTCTGAGATTTTTTAGACCTTCGAGGGACAGGCTCCTTTTTGGCACCTGTTGGCACCTGTTGGCTGGCTCCCGTTGGCTTCTCCGGTTGCAGGCTGGCCGGGCGCGGTCAGGCCCATTAGCCTGTCCCCATGTTCAGCGAACTTGCCCGCACGGTGGCCGCCGGCCAGGAACTGGGCCCGGAAGGGATGTCCGGACTTGTCGACGCTCTGGGAGACACCGCTCAACCCGTGGGCGATCGGGCCGATTTTCTCATCGCCTGGGCTCTTCGCGGCGAAACTCCGGCCGAGGTGGCTGCCTTGGCCAGTGAGCTGCGCAACCGCTCGGTGGCGGTGCCCCTCAGCGAGTCGTTCCGCCAATCGCGGGAAATTCTGGATGTCTGCGGTACGGGCGGCGACCGGCTCAACACCTTCAATATCTCCACCACCGTGGCCCTGGTGTGCGCGGCGGCGGGCGTTCCGGTGGCCAAGCACGGCAACCGGGCCATCACCTCCAAGTCGGGCAGCGCCGACGTGCTCGAGGCCTTGGGCATCCCACTCGACTTGTCCCCAGAGGCCGCGGCCCGGGCCATCGAAGAGGTGCACTTCGCGTTCTTGTTCGCTCCGCGGTTTCATCCGGCGTTCAAAGGCATCGCCCCGGTGCGAGCCCTTTGCGCCGAACGGGGCCAGCGCACGGTCTTCAATCGCCTGGGTCCGCTGCTTAACCCGGCACGGCCCAGCGCCCAGTTGCTCGGAGTCTCGCGCACCGAATGGGTGGAGCCCATGGCCAAGACCTTGCAAGCCCTCGGGCTGCGGCGCGGCATGGTGGTTTCGGGCGAAGTCCCCGGCCACGGCACCCTTGATGAACTGTCCACGCTCGGAACCAACCACGTGGCGGAGTTCTACCAAGACCGCGGGTTCAGCGCGTCCTCGGGCTCAGCATCCGACTTCCCGCTCATCCCGGCCACGCTGGCCGACCTCGAAGGCGGTAGCGCTGCCGACAATGCCGGGATCATCGTGCGCATCCTCGAGGGCACCGACCGCGGTCCGCGACGCGACGCGGTGCTGCTCAATGCGGCGGCGGCCCTGTTTGTCGGGGCCCGAGTCCGCAGCATGAGCCAGGGCTGGGATTTGGCGGAGAAACTCCTGCAAGACGGGACTGTGCTAAAAACCCTCGAGTCCTTGCGCCAGACCGGTTGATCCGACGCCTGCAAATCCCTCGCTAATCCCCCGCTGATCCGCCGCTGCCCCGCCCTGCGCATGTCCCACGATTTGACCCTTCAGCAATGGGCACTGGCCTGTCTGGCTGCGGTGGGCATCGGCGTTTCTAAGAGCGGGCTGCCCGGAGTCAGCCTGTTGCACGTGGTGCTCTTCGCCCAACTTTTCCCGGGCCTTCAATCGACCGGAGTGGTGCTGCCGATGCTGGTCGTGGGCGATATCGGTGCGGTGCTGCTCTTCCGACGTCACGCCGATTGGCATCACATCCGACGAACCCTTCCGCCGGCGGCCATTGGAGTGATTGCGGGTTGGGGCGTGATGCACTTCTGGGGACAGGCCAACTTCCGACCGATCATCGGGGCCATCGTGCTCGCCTTGGCGGTGATCCAACTCATCCGACACTGGCGGCCCGAGACGTTGGCTCACCTACCACACACCCGCTCCTTCGCCTGGAGCATCGGACTGCTGGCCGGCGGCGTGACCATGGTCGCCAACGCGGCCGGACCCGTGATGGCCGTCTACCTCGTGGCTGTATCGTTGCCCAAGAACGTGTTCGTGGGGACCAGCGCGTGGTTCTTCCTGCTCATCAACCTCTTCAAGGTTCCCTTCAGCCTGCAACTCGGGCTCATCCAACTCGATTCGCTAGCATTCAACCTGCGACTGCTGCCCCTGGTCGTGGCCGGGCTCTTCATCGGCCGAGCGGTGGTTTCGCGCCTGCCCCAGCGCACCTTTGACACCTTCATCCTCATCTTCGCCTGGGTGGCGGCCCTGCGCCTGCTGCTGTAGTCGAACGGGGGTTCAGAGCTTTACCGGGTCGGGCCCGGCAAACGAGCTAGCGATCGCCCTTCGCGACGCTGAAGGAGGGCGTCGATGCGCGGCACATACATTTGGGTCTCGGCCGGAAGGTACCGGGCGATGTCGCTGAAGGTCTTGGCGCGGTGGCGGTTCATTAGACTCGCAACCCGGGTCTCGCCGGCATTGTAAGCGGCCAAGGCCAGAGGCCAGTCCTTGAAACGTCGGTGAAGCGCGCGGAGGTA
>SXXZ01000074.1 GCA_005789375.1 Verrucomicrobiales bacterium
ATTCGCTGCCGAAGCCCGGGAGTCCGCCGGCATGACGCACCCAAATGAGGCCGCGTTGGTCCTGGTTCCAACTCAATCCGGCGCTGTAGCCCGCCACTCGGGCCACGGAATGCCCCTCGGAGTCGTGGAGATCTTGCACCACCGAAATCACCTCCCACGGGCGGTGCATTTCTCGCCGGGTGGAGCGTTTCAGCGGACCGGTATCGGCTCCCTCCCGCGGAGGCCAGGCATCAAGGTGGAAGGCCGAATAGCGGGCGAAGTCTTCGAGAGTGGTGATCAGTCCGCCCATGGCTCCCCAACTGCCATCGTGCAGCAGGGGTTCGGGTTTCCAACGCTCGTCTTCCCAACGGTATCCCAGCGCCAACGGATCGGCGGGAACCTTGTCCCACTCATAGACCGTGTTGGTCATGCCCAGCGGCTTGAGGATCCTACGGGTGATGTAGGCTTGATATGGCTCTCGGGCTACACGGGTCACGATTCGGCCCAGCAGCGCATAGCCGAGGTTGCTGTATTCCCAGCGGGTGCCCGTGGGCGAGGCAGCGGTCAGGCCCCGGGCCACCAAGGCGTCGAGCTGGGCGTCGGTTTCGGCGAGCTTGCGGTCGCCCCACGGGTCGTCTTGTGGGAATCCGCCCGACATTCGGAGCAGGTGCCGCACGGTGAGGGTCGGGGAGTCCGGGGTGGCAGGCTGCACCTTCTGGAATTCGGGCAAGTGCTTTGAAACCGGGTCTTCCAGGGAAAGTTTGCCCGCATCCCGCAATTGGAGGACCGCCGCCGCCGTCACGCTCTTCGACATGGATGCGATCCGAAACCGCGTGGCTGGAGTGACTGGTTGCTCGGGCTCGACGCGGGCCATTCCGGCGGCTCGGACATGCAGAAGGCGACCGTCGACCACCAATCCCCAAATATGCCCCGGGATGTGGTTGGAGGTCGCATGGGCTTCGTACAGCGCATCGAGTTGCGGGAGCAGGGCGCGGATTCTTTCCATGCGCGCCGAACTGCCCCACAGGGGATCGGGCACTTGCGCCTGAGCGATGTGCACTCCCAGCCAGACAACGAGCAGCAATCCGCGCATCATGCGGGTGAAGATGGGCACCGTGAGCACCGCTGGGCCAATGGTTTTTCGCGGCCGACTGAATACCGGTGAGGCGAAGTCCGTTTTGACATTGGTGTCGGGCCGGCAAGGCTGGTCAGGGATCTCATTCATGAAGCGACCTTTTCATTTGGCTGCGGCGTTGCTGCGAATTTCCGCGGGCTGGTTGTGTGCTTTCGGGCTCACTGCGGCCGATCCGTCTTCGGTGGAGTTCTTCGAGAACCGCATCCGTCCGATCTTGGCCGAGCGTTGCTACGAATGTCACAGCGCCCAGTCCGAATCGCTCAAGGGCGGGTTGCGCTTGGATTTTAAGGCGGGTTGGGAAAAGGGCGGGGCTTCGGGGACGCCGTCAGTGATTCCGGGAAACCCTGACTCGAGCTTGCTCATCCAGGTGGTGAAGGGGACTGCGGCCGACGTGAAGGCCATGCCTCCCAAGGGCGGGGCTTTGAAGCCCGAACAAATCGCCGACTTCGAGGCCTGGATTCGTGCCGGAGCACCCGATCCGCGGACCGGCGCCCCCACCGCGGCCAAGCCTGATCCGGCCGCTCGTCACTGGGCTTTCCAAGGGCCGCTCATGCCGGCCCGGCCGACGGTCCGCAAGTCTTCCTGGCCACGGACCGGCATGGACTGGTTTGTCCTCGCCGCCCTGGAGGCCAAGGGCCTGACGCCCACTCCAGAGGCCGATCGTCGCACGTTGCTCCGCCGCGCGACCCACGATCTAACCGGGCTGCCTCCGACGCCCGAGGCAATGGAATCCTTCCTGAAGGACCGCTCCGAGCAGGCTTATTCGCGGGTGGTGGACCGCCTGCTTGCCTCGACTGCCTACGGTGAGCGCTGGGGTCGGCACTGGCTGGATGTGGCCCGTTACGCCGACAGCAAGGGCTACGTTTTTGAAGAGGAGCGTCGGTATCCCTACAGCCACACCTACCGCGACTGGGTGGTGGAAGCCTTCAACCGCGACCTGCCTTACGACCGGTTCCTCATCGAGCAGTTGGCCGGAGACCAGTTGGCCACCGAGACCGATCGCAAGCCGTTGGCGGCCATGGGTTTTCTGACCTTGGGTCGCCGGTTCCTCAATAATCAGTCAGACATCATCGATGACCGAATCGATGTGACCACCCGCGGACTGATGGGGCTCACCGTTCAGTGTGCCCGTTGCCACGACCATAAATTCGATCCCATCCCCACGGCCGACTACTACTCGCTTTACGGACTCTTCTCCAACAGCCACGAACCGGATCCCAAGCCGCTCGTGGGCGAGAATCCCGATCGTCAGCAGGCGGCCGACTACGACAAGGAATTGGCCAAGCGGCGCAAGGATCTCGATGACTATCGGACGGATCAAACCGCAGCGGTGATCCAGAAGTTGCGGACGAAGATCGGCGATTACCTGCTCACGGCTCAGGAGAGCACAGTGCTCGAGGGCGGAGCCCAGGAAAGCCTGGCCCGGCAGCGGAGCTTGGATCCGGGGTTGGTGGGTGCGTGGAAAGGGCGATTGGAATCGTTAAAAAAATCCCCCCATCCGGTGTTTGCACCTTTCTTTGCCTGGGCGGCCTTGGGCACCAATGACTTTGCATCACGGGCTCCGAAGATCGCCGAGGAGTTGGCCGCGGGTCGGTGGCAGGGGCAACCGATTAACACCCGTCTGGTGGCTGATTTCAAAGGATGGGCCCCCACCAATTTGGCGGCGATGACCGCTCGCTACGGCTTCGTCTTCAATCAAATCGACACCGAGTGGAAAGCCGCTGTGGCCGAGGCAAAAAAAGACGGCAAGCCGGAGCCCAAGTCATTGCCCGACGCGGCGGCCGAGGAATTGCGGCAAGTATTGTACGCGGGTGATTCGCCCATCCAAGGGGCGCTGGGCGGTATCGATCGGTTCTTTGACACGCCCGTGGCCCAGAAGAGCCGGGCCCTCAAGCGCAAGCTCGACGAACTCGATTCCATGCATGCCGGGGCGCCCTTGCGGGCTATGGCCCTCATGGACAACGCCAGCATCTCGCAACCGGTTATTTTTAAGCGGGGCAATCCCGGCAATCACGGGCCGAAGGTGCCTCTGCAGCAATTGGCCATTGTCGCCGGACCGAATCGAAAGCCCTTCACCCAGGGAAGCGGTCGGTTGGAGTTTGCCCGGTCGGTGGCCTCTCCAGAAAACCCACTCACCGCGCGGGTCATGGTTAACCGAGTTTGGATGCGGCATTTCGGATCGCCGTTGGTCAAGACGCCCAGTGATTTCGGGGTACGCACCGAACCTCCGAGCCATCCAGAACTGCTGGATTATCTGGCGGTTCATTGGGTCCAACAAGGGTGGTCTATGAAGGCGCTGCATCGGGAGATGCTCCTCTCAGCAGCGTATCGTCAATCGAGTGATCCCGAGGCGGCAGGGCTCTCGCGCAAGGCGTTGGCCCGAGCTCAAAAGGTGGATCCGAGCAACACCCTCTTCTGGCGGATGAACCGTCAGCGGACTGACTTCGAGTCCATGCGCGATGGGTTGCTGGCGGTGGCCGGAAGCCTGGATCCCAAGGTGGGCGGCCTCGCGGTGAGCATTTACGACACCGACAAGCCCGTGTTGCGTCGCACCCTCTACGGTTACATCGATCGACAGAATCTTCCCGGAATCCTGCGGTCTTTCGACTTCGCTAGCCCGGACACGTCGTCTGCGGGTCGCTTCCAGACCAGCGTTCCTCAGCAGGCACTCTTCTGGCTGAACAGCAGTTTGGTGGCCGAACAGGCGCGGGCTATTCTTGAACGGCCGGACGTGAAATCCCTCGAGGGCGATGCACGGGTGAAGCGCCTCTACGCACTCACCTACCAGCGTGCTCCGTCTCGCCGGGAGTTGGCCGCGGCTCGAGAGTTTCTGAAGCAAACGCCCGCACCGCCCCAAGTGGAACCGGTCGCCGGCGAAGCCAAATCGGGCGACAAGAAAGCATCCAAGGAACCCCCGAAGCCACTGAGCTTGTGGGAGCAGTACGCGCAGGTGCTCTTGGCTGTCAATGAGTTTGCCTTTTTCGATTAATCCAACGGCCCTCTCAGCCCCTCATGAAGCCTTCTGCCAGCCATGCGATTCCGTTGCCTCACCGGCATCGCCAAGAAGCGGCCGAAGGCTGGCTGATGTTGGGTAATCCACTCGAGGCATTGGCGGAGTTGGATGGCCTTCCGGATGTGTTCCGTCAGCGGTTGGATGTCCTAACCTTGCATTGGTCGGCCTGCTCGAGCTTGGGGCGTTGGGATGAGGCTTGGAGGGTGGCCAACGCCCAATGGGCCCACTATCCGGAGGTCGTGGAGAGTTGGATTCACCGATCTTATGCGGCCCGTCGTCACACGGGTGGGTCCATCGACATGGCCTTCGACTTGCTTGAGCCGTCACTCGAGCGGTTCCCCACTGAGCCCATTTTGTATTACAATTTGGCCTGCTACCTCGCCCAGATGGGACGTGAAGAGGATGCTTGGAAGCGCTTCCAACAGGCACTGGAGGCCGGAGATCCGATCGAGTTCCGCATGATGGCTTTGGCTGACGAAGACCTAAAGCCCATCTGGCCTCGGATCGCGGTCATGAGTTGAGGCTGGAATAGAAATTCGAGGTTTCTCGAGCCTCTTGAATTGGCCTTTGCCGCGTTTGGAACCACCTTTCTCCTAGTGACCATTGAGATCATCAACACCGGTTCCGAGCTCCTGCTGGGCCGTATTCTGAACACCCATCAGCAGTGGCTGTGTTCGCGGTTGACCCAGTCCGGATACACGGTGGCTCGCCAGGTGTTGGTCTCCGACCGGGGTGAAGACATTCAGCAAGCGGTGCGTGAAGGGTTGAGTCGGGCCGACTTGGTGATCACCACCGGTGGCCTTGGTCCGACCTGCGACGATATTACCCGCGAACGCATTGCCGAGTTGTTGGGGCGGACGTTGGTGTTTGACTCCGCTGTCAGCGACGCCATCCAAGCGTTTTTCCAATCGCGCGGACGTCCGGTTCCCCCGCGCACCCGGGTCGAAGCCATGGTTCCGCAAGGAGCGATCGTGGTGCCCAATGGCCAGGGCACGGCCCCCGGGTTAATGATCGAAGCCTCACCCAATCCGTTCCGACCCGAGGGAAAGCGTTCTTGGTTGGTGATGTTGCCGGGGCCGCCGCGCGAGTTGCGCCCGATGTTCGACCAAGAGGTTCTGCCATGGATGAGTCGTGAATTTCCGCGTGAAACGGAGTTCGTTTGCCGCACTCTCAAGACCGCTGGCATTGGTGAATCCAACATGGAGGAACTAATTTCGGCTCCGCTCCAGCACCTCACCGAGGGTGGAATGGACTTGGGCTTTTGTGCTCGGGTGGGCGAGGTGGATGTGCGGTTCGTAGCGCGAGGGACCGATGCGGCGGCGGTGGTGACCGAGGCCGAGGCCATCACCCGACGGTTGGCCGGAGACGCGGTCTTTGGCGAACAGGACGAAGTGCTCGAAGGGGTTGTGGTCCGCGCATTGACCCAGCGGGGGCAGACCTTGGCGCTGGCCGAGAGTTGCACCGGTGGTCATATCGCCCACCGCATCACCAATATCCCTGGGGCATCGGCGGTGTTCTTGGCTGGCTACGTGACCTATGCCAATGCTGCCAAGGCTCGAACCTTGGGAGTTCGGGAGGAGTCGCTGCGAGAGTTTGGAGCGGTGAGTGAAGCGGTAGCGCGGGAAATGGCCGAGGGAGCCCGTCGGGTGTCCGGTTCCGACTGGGCCTTGTCGGTGACCGGCATCGCCGGACCTTCGGGCGGCACTCTGGATAAACCCGTAGGCACGGTGTGGATGGCGCTGGCAGGGCCGGACGGCACGGAAGCGGTGCAGCGCCTCAATCGCTTCGACCGCGAGACCTTCAAGTTCACCACCAGCCAACAGGCCCTCCACCTGCTATTCCGTCAACTGAAGCGCTCCCACTGACGTCGGTTCCCTGCAACGGAATGCGGTAACGAGATTGGGAATGCCCTCCTCGGTAGCCAGAAAACGAGGGGTTTTGTGCTCCGCGAGGGGTGGTTGCCGGTGCAGTGTCATCGCTCGTTCCGGCCGGGTCTTGCTGCTGCAGGGTGTGGGTGGGTCGACTGTGCCGAGCTTGCCAAGCGGCAGGGCGGCCCGTCCAAGACACGAGGGCACGAACGTCGCTTAAATCACAAATCCAATGGCAAACCTTCATCGCATTCAGGTCGTGGATTCCCATACCGGCGGCGAACCGACTCGCGTGGTGATTTCCGGCGGGCCGGACTTGGGAACCGGTCCTCTCTCGGAGCGCGTGCTGCGGCTGGGGAGCCAATTCGACCGAGTCCGGTCGGCCGTGGTCAACGAACCACGGGGTTCCGATGTCTTGGTGGGCGCTCTTTTGGTTTCGCCTCACGCCCCCGACTGCAGCTTCGGTGTGATCTTCTTCAACAACGTCGGATCCTTGGGCATGTGTGGGCATGGCACCATCGGCTTGATGGTCACCCTGGCGCACCTGGGTCGAGTGCGACCGGGCACCCATCGAATTG
>SXXZ01000011.1 GCA_005789375.1 Verrucomicrobiales bacterium
TAGGCCAGCGGAGCAATCTCGATGACTCCCCGCTCCATATTCTTCTGAATTTCGTCCGCCGGCATCATGTCCTGAAGCGCGTCGTGGAGTGGGCGCAGATACGGATCAAGCTTCTGATAAAGATCCCCCGGCAGGAATCCTAGGGCCTCGCCTGCTTCGACGGCGGGGCGGGTCAGAATGATGCGCCCAACTCGAGATTCTTTGAGGGCATTCACGGCCATGGCCATGGCCAAGTAGGTCTTTCCGGTGCCTGCCGGGCCGATACCAAAGGTAATGTCATGCTCCCGGATTGCCGTAACATAGCGCTGCTGGCCGACGGTCTTGGGCGTGATGGCTGGCTTCTTGAGCGAGGTACTGATCTTGTGATGGAAGAGCGCCTGAAGGGCGGCAGGCCCATCGTTCTTCACCACGTGCAGGGCGTGGGCGAAATCTCGAGCCTTCACAGGAGATCCGTCCTTTTGGGCCGCCTCGAGCAGTTGGAATAATTTTACTCCGCGCGCCACCTCCTCCGCCTCGCCCTCCAACCGAATCCACCCATCGCGAGCCGTCGCCTTGAGGCTCAACTCCTCTTCGAGAGCGTGCAGGTTGCGTTCGTCGCCCCCGAGCAATTGGAGGGCAGCCCGGGCGTTCTCGAAGTGGAGGGTCTCAGTGGTGGTGGCCATGTCTCGCGTCGACTGAATGATTGGCTCCTTGAGGAGTTTGGTCACGGAAAAGGAAAACCTGTCAGTGCCATGACGACTCCGCCTCGCACAAGGACCGGAAGCCCCCACCGATCAATCCAGGGCTTAAGGACCCAGCACTCCAGCGGGGCACGAAAAATCCCAAACGACTGACCGATACCTGGAAGCGCAGGACACTCAACACCCATCGGAGGCGGGACCACGGTTTCATGGAGTTTCCAGGAACGTGGTCGCCGCGAGGTGGCGGCGACGAGTCAGTTCCAG
The DNA here is from genome assembly GCA_005789375.1 of Verrucomicrobiales bacterium. Next base: position 945 of record SXXZ01000011.1, read on the forward strand.
CGGGGGCAATTCGCACACATCCCCCAGGCAATAGCGGTTTCGGGCCACCCACTGGTAGACCCATCGGGTCACAGCATGGAGACCCGGGGTCACCATGAGTACGCCCATCGGCCACAACCAAGCCACACGTCGGCACATCCAGGCGATGGCTATGGGACCACCCAAGATTCGACCGTCGGGCGTCAGCAGTTTCATCTCCTCCGGAAGTTCACCAGCCGCCAATCCCAACTGTTCTCGAACCCAGGGAGACTGCAGCGCCGCGAACTCGATGTGGCGAGATTCAAACACCCGTCGCCATTGGCGGATCGTCGCCCGGCACACCGGACAATGCTGATCGTAAAAAGCCCATGCTCTGGACGGCCGCGAGAATGAAGTGTTTTTTTCGGTCATGGCAGAAATGGTTTGATTGGGATGCACCGGATTATTCGGAGGTCAATCCGAGGAGTTTGCGCGCCTTGTCACCCATGCCAAAGAAGCGCTTCAGGACCGAGGTGGGCCAACCCCGGAAGGTGGCGTACCAACCGGCGGTGGTCGCCAGGAAATTGTGCATCTCGCGCAGGCGATCCTCGCTGTAGCCGCCCGTCGCCGCATCCTTTTCGGCCTCGGCGATGCATTCCCGCAGGACCGCCATCGTGGGGTCAAACTCCCGCCGTTTGCGCTCATCCAACACGATACGGAACATTTCCCAGACATCTTTGAGGCTCTCGAAATGATCGCGACGATCGCCGGGCAAATGAACCAGTCGGACAATTCCCCAGCCTAGGAGTTCTTTGAGGCTGGTGCTGACGTTGGAACGGGCCACTTCTAGGACTGCCTGAATTTGCTCGGCGTTGAGCGGCTCAGGTGACAAGTAGAGCAATGCATGAACTTGAGCCACCGTCCGGTTAATGCCCCACTTGGTCCCCATTTCTCCCCAATGGAGGATGAAGCGCCGCTCGGCATTGGAGAGTTGACTCAGCGACCTCATTTCTGTCTCTACAGAAACATCTGATTTTACAAAAGTCAACCTGCGCACCGCTCTGGCGGACCCAAGCTTGGACTGGGTCACACTGGGTGGGCGGTCTAAAAAGAATGCGCTCACCGAATGGGAGTGGAATGAAGACGGCGACAGAGCTACCGGAAAGCTGGGGTTCCTTGATTTCTTCATTGCAGCGGCGGCGCTCCTGATTGTTCTTTGGGTATCGGCCAACGGGCCGGTTCGACAATACGACGTGAAACCCACCGACCTACGGGGAATCCTCCGCTACATTCCGCGCTTCCGGGAAAAGGTCTTCATCCTGGCCATCGATGGATCCATCGTCACCGATGACAACTTCCCGAACCTCCTGCTCGATATCGCGGTCCTGCGCTCGCTGAACATTCGCATCCTGCTCGTGCACGGCGCTGCCAAGCAAATCGCAGCACTGGCCGAGGAGCGCGGGGTCAAGGCCTCCAACCTCGACGGCACCGGTATCACTGATGCGGAAACCCTCCAACTCTCGCTCAATGCCGCCAACCGACTCACCCACGAGATCCTCGAAGGGTTGTCTGCCAACGATCTCCGCGCGGTGTCCACCAATGCCGTCATTGCCCACCCGCTAGGCATTGTCGGTGGCGTAGACCATCAGTTTACCGGAAAGGTCGAACGGATTGATGTCGAGATGCTCCAGAGCCTTCTGGCCCAAGGCATCGTGCCTGTGATTCCGCCTCTCGGCTTCGATGGCGACGGAAAGACCTACCGGGTCAATTCCGACACCATCGCTTTTGCTCTGGCCGAACAACTCAAGGCTACCAAACTGATCTTCCTCACCACGGTCGACGGGCTAACCCGCGACGGACAGTTGATCCGGCAGATCATTGTCGGCGAACTCAAGCAGATGCTCAGCCGGATCCCATCGGACTGGCCGATCAACCTGATTTCCAAGGCCCGCCAGGCGGTCGCTGCCTGTGAGGCGGGGGTTCCGCGAGTGCACATCATCAATGGTGAGGTCGATGAAGGGCTCTTGGCCGAGGTCTTCAGCAACGAAGGCATCGGCACTTTGGTGTATGCCAACGAGTACACCCAGATACGGAGGGCCTTGAAGAAGGACATTCGCGCGCTCCTCAACCTGACAAAAAACTCAGTCGCCTCCGAGGAACTGGTCAAGCGCACCCGTGCTTCCATCGAGAAACAGGTCGGTGACTACTACTTGTACGAGATCGACCGAAACCCGGTGGCCTGCGTGGCGCTCCATCAATACCCAGAGCAGAACAAAGGGGAACTCGCCTTCCTGTACGTGGCTCCCAGCCACGAGAACATGGGGATCGGCTCAAAACTCATCCAATTTGTTGAGGCACGAGCCCGGGAGCAGGGGTTGGCTGAACTCGTCACCCTCAGCACTCAAGCCTTCACTTACTTCATCTCCAAGGGTGGGTTTATGGAAGGAAGTCCCAGCGATCTGCTACCCGCCCGACGGGAACGCTACGACGCCAGCGGCCGCAAATCCAAGGTTCTCATTAAGCGCCTCCGGCCTGCGGCATGAGCCCCTCTCGCAGCCGGTGGAGCTCGGCATTAGGCTTCCTCGTCTTAGCGTGCGCTCTCTGTCTCCGGTTGGCCGGCGGCGCCAATCCAGAACCTTATCCCCAGCCCACTTCAAAAAAGGGGCTTCAAGTCCAGATGGTGGACGATGCGATCGCCTTGGGCATCCGCCATGCCGCGCTCAATTTCAACCTAGGTCAGCTCGTTGATCCACGGGGTGACACCAACAATCCGGCGATCACCCGCGAGGGGCGAACCCACCACTTCCAGCGGGGGTACCTGGAGTCCATGGATCAACAAATCCGGACGCTTTCGGAGCGGGGCATCGTCGTCTCGTTGATCCTGCTCAACTACGAGAGCGCCGATCCGGATTTGCGCCGGATCCTGCTGCACCCGGCTTACAACACCCAGTGTCCGAATCACCTGTCCGCGTTCAACACCATCACCCCAGAAGGTCGGGCCTGGTATGAGGCCTCCATTCAGTTCCTGGCGGAACGGTGGAGCAGGCCCGACGGCCGTTATGGCCGGGTCTGGAATTGGATCGTCGGCAACGAGGTTAATTCGCACTGGTTCTGGTCTAACCTGGGCCTCACTTCCTCTGAGGCATTTGCAACGGACTACGAGCGAACGGTCCGACTCACCCATCAGGCGGTCCGCCGGCACTCAGCCCATGGGCGAGTGTTCCTCTCCCTAGAACATCACTGGAATATTGCCTATCCCGGGGGTCGAGAGGGCCAAGTCTTCCCGGGGCGCCCCTTCCTCGAACACTTCGCCAAGGCGGCCCGGTCCGGCGGAGACTACGACTGGCATCTGGCGTTCCATCCCTACCCCGAAGACCTCTTCAACCCGCGCTCGTGGCGGGATGCCAGCGCCCAACCAGATTGGAAGACCACTCCGCGAATCACCTTTCGAAACATTGCGGCTCTCGGGAAGTTTCTGGGACAACCCGAACTCCAATTCCAGGGACGCACTCGACGGGTTATCCTGAGCGAGCAAGGCTTCCACACCCCGGAGGGCCCGGAGGGTGAGACCCTACAAGCGGCAGCCTATTGCTACGCGTGGCATCAGGTCGCTGGCGAACCAGGTATCGACGCTTTCATCCTCCACCGCCACGTGGATCACGCCCAAGAAGGCGGCTTGCGCCTGGGGCTTTGGACACACACTCCAGGTTCGGTGGCGACGCCTGAGCGCCGCAAGCCGATCTACGAAGTGTTCCGGAGGGCTGATACGCCCGAGCGAGACGCCGCCTTCGCCTTCGCCTTACCCCTCCTGGGAATTGAATCCTGGAACCAACGGGCCCGAGCCCGCTGAGGGCCGCACGAACGGACCCGAGGGGCGGGACGTTCGCGACTCCGCCGGCGGAGCATAGGGATCGTCAAACCAGGGGACATCCTTGCCGGCGCCGGCGTCGGAAAGCCAAGGCTCCGGTGGGGCTACAAACCCCAATTCCGAGCCGTTCCAAGGAAACCAAAGCCGCTCCGCATGGAGGGCGTGAAACGGGACCTGAAGAAACTTCTGTTGAGCCTCCGAAAGATTTCCGACCACAAAATCGAGGTAGATCCGCTCGTCTCCTCCGTAGATTTTGTCACCTAAGATCGGATAGCCAAGATGCGACAAGTGGATGCGTATTTGGTGTTTTCGCCCTGTGTCTAACCAGACTCGGACCCACGAATAAACCTCCTTCTGGCGCTCGAAGTGCCTCTCACAGCGCCACCGAGTCCGAGCGGCTGCGCCATCCGGCCGAACACAGTCCTTGATAGCCACCGAACTGGACACCTCTCGCCCCAAAGGCGCATCAATAGCCCCCTCGCCCAGCGGCATCCGGCCACGAACCAAAGCAACATACTCCTTGGTCACCAAGCCGGCCGCCCACAACGCGCGCAACTCGGCCCCGGCCTCATCCGTCTTGGCGAAAACCATCACCCCACCCGTCTCCCGGTCGAGGCGGTGAATCATGTGAGGCTCAAAGCCCAAATGGATCCGCACCCGACTGACCAAGCTGGAAAATTCGTCACCCTTGGTCGGATGGCAGACCAAACCCGCCGGTTTGCGCAAGACCAGCAGGTCGGCGTCTTCGTATAAAATCTCAAACAAGGTCACCATCCCGGGTGGCCGCCGGTCATGGCCCGGTCCAGGTGGGTGTAACCGCCATCGACATGGATCCACTGCCCCGTGATATGCCCCGCTCGCGGTGAAGCCAAAAACACCAAGGTCGCAGCGATCTCGGCCGGAGAGGTCAAGCGACGCCCGAAAGGAACCATCCGCTCAATGGTCTCGCGGGCCGCCTGCGGATCGGGCTGCGAGGCGAACCAGCGCTGGTATTGGTCGGTATCGCATTCGGCCGGAATGACGGCATTAACCCGAACTCCATGCGGTGCCAGGGCCACGGCCCATTCGCGAGTGAGCGCATTCACCGCCCCCTTGGCGGCTGCATAACCGGAGGTGCCGCCCTGCCCTGTTTCCGCCACCTTGGAACTTAGATTCAAGATACACCCACGGGACTGGCACAAAGCCTCCTGCGCATGATGCGCCAAGGCGAACACGTGCAGCAGGTTACGCCGCAGCGAGGCCATAAAATCGGTCGGGGACCCACTCAAGGACACGCTGTCGTTGACACCCGCGTTGTTGACCAAGACATCCAGACGACCCGCTTCCCGCAGCACGGAGGAAATGAGTTCTGCGCAAAACATCGGATCAGCCAGATCTCCCTCAGCAAAGACCGACCGGGGCACCTCCGCCGCCAACGCCCGACCTCGATCCGCGTTGCGGTCAGCAAACCAAACAATTGCCCCCTCGGCCGCAAAGGCACGCACCGTGGCCTCACCAATGCCTGCTGCGCCACCAGTGATCAGCACCACCCGGTTCTGGAGTTCAAGATTCATGGGAAAGATTCAACAACGATGAAACTAAACAAAAACGAGAAAACGATTCTCCGCCCCCTGCACAGACAACGGGCCTTTTCAAAGAGAACACCCGTCAAACCGCAACCGGAGCCTTGATGGCGGGGTACGGATCGTAGCCCGACAACACCAAGTCTTCGTAGGCGAACTCCCGCAGTTCCCGGCGATCCGGATTCAGGGTCAAAGTCGGCAACGGGCGCGGTTCGCGAGCCAACTGCTCCTTCACTTGCTCGAGGTGATTGGAATAGAGATGCAAGTCACCGAAGGTGTGCACGAAATCGCCCACCTTCAACCCGGTCACCTGAGCCACCATGTGAGTCAGGAGCGCGTAACTGGCAATGTTGAAGGGCACGCCCAAGAACAAATCGGCGCTGCGCTGGTAGAGCTGACAACTGAGCTTTCCCTCACTGACGTAAAACTGGAAAAGCGTGTGGCAGGGCGGCAGCGCCATGGAATCCACCTCGGAAGGATTCCAGGCGCTGACGATGAGCCGGCGACTGTCGGGGTTCTTGCGAATTTGCGCGACGACCTGATCGATTTGATGAATCGAACGCCCATCAGCCCCGCGCCAATCGGTCCACTGGGCCCCGTACACGCGACCTAAGTTTCCGTCTGCATCGGCCCACTCATTCCAGATGCTCACCCCGTGCTCCTGCAACCATCGCACGTTGGTGTCACCCCGAAGGAACCACAGCAATTCGTAGGCGACACTCTTGAAGTGAACCTTCTTGGTGGTCACCAACGGAAACCCTTCGGACAGACGGAAACGGGTCTGCGCCCCAAAAACCGAGTACGTACCCGTGCCGGTCCGATCCGGCTTGAAACTGCCCTGATCAAGAACCAACCGGAGCAGATCGTGGTAGGCGCGCATGGTCGAACAAAGTCTTGGGACAGTCGAAATCAGGACCGGTCAGTCCTTGATGTTGACCAACTCCAAAGCGCCCACGCCACCCGGATTCCAAGCGGTGAAGAGGATGTACACCTTGGCGTTGCGTCCCTTGCCGACCACGTACCAGCAGGCGTCATGCATGTGCTGAGCATACCCATAACCAAGGTCTTCCTTGGGCTTAATGGTGCTGACCACGGCCTTGGTCTTAAGGTTGATGATGTAGAGCGGACCCGGGGTGTTGTTCGGGCCAGTGAGGCAGGGTACCAGCAGGTAATCACCCCAGAGATCGGTGTCGCACGCCGCACTTCCTTTGGGCAACTGATGGACCGCCAGCGACTTGCGTGTCTTGAGCGACCACTCATGCACCTGAGCCTCCGGCCGGGCCGAGACATACAACTCGTTGCGCTTGGGGTCGAAGGTGATGCCATGCGGCGTCTGACTCATGCTGTCGCCACCATAGAAATTACCCCGGTACTTCATCGGCTTGGCATCGGCGTCCATGAACCAGTGACGGCCATAGCCATCGGTGACCCAAAGGGTCTTGTCGCCTGCGAACGCCGCATCGGTCGGAGCCCAGCCCTTCTTGTCAGCATAGGGCCCTCCATCGGGGATCTTGAGCTTTTCCACCGTGCGGAAGGTCGTATCGGACAACAGGATTTCGCCCTCGACGTTGTCGGCAGCGATCACCAGCGGAAGCTGGCCTTTGCGCGGCAGAATGTCCGCGCCGTGCAAATTGCCTGAGGCGATCGAGGGATCCCCCTTCACGATCCAGGAATTCTTCAGCCGATCGCTGAAGCCGATCCAACCCACCTTCTCCAGACCCCAATACACCACATCGCGCTCGCTATCGACGATGAGCGTGCCGTGAGCGCCCTTCACAAAGGGCTGAGCCTCGGCCGGAACAGGCATCGCCGTAGTGACCGGGGCGAACTTCCAGAAACCCTGACCACTGACATGCGACACGTGCGATTTGTCCTGGGCCGCAGGCGCCTTCACAGGTCCCTTCTTCTCGACCTGAAAAATCACCGGTACGGGTGAGGGTCCATGATCATGGGGTTTTGATCCCGTGTCGTGGGCCATTAGAACGGAGGCGGAAGCCAAGGCGGTGCACGCCACGGCCAGAGAGAGAGAGTTCTTCATAGGCAACATCTAAAGTTTCAACAGCCAATCCATTCCTGTCGAGGATCAGAACGAGCCGATCAGAACGGATCACGCAAAGAACCGTAGCCTTTGGACCGGACCCAACTGGATCCCGAGCGCGACAAATCGACCGGTCGCTGACCCAACCCACGCATGAGAAATGCCAGAGGGATCAGCACCAACCCATACACCCCTACAAGCAGCAGAAAAACCAATCGCCCGCCCAACCAAGCCTGTCCCCGCGAGATCCAGCGGTGCCACAATGCGAAGACTCCGGGAAAGAGCATCCCCAACCCCAGCACCAGAGGCATGGCTACGAGGCAAGCTCGAGGCGAAACCAGCACCCATCCGAATCGGCCGGCGAACATCAGCAGGGCCACCGGCGGCAAGAGCGATACGCCGATGGCAAACCGGTCGCGAAGGCTTCTGACAGTTTCGGGTCGGCTCATGGTTAGTCCGGGATGGCCTCGAAGCCTCGGGGCAAGGTGGTGTGGAGTTGTCGGTCTCGCTCCAGAAAACAGGGACCTACCGCGAGCACATCGATCTGGGAGTTGATGAAGCAACGGAAGGCATCTTCGGTCGAGGCGACCACCGGCTCCCCACGAACATTGAAGGAGGTATTGATGAGCACCGGACAACCAGTCTTCGCCTCAAAGTGCTTGAGCAATGCGTAGAACTGAGGGTTGCGGTCCGAGTCCACCGTTTGTACCCGCGCCGAGCCATCCACATGAGTCACGGCCGGCAAGGTGGACCGCACTTGCTTCAATCGATCCAACCCTTCGGCCTCCTGAGCCAATGGGACCCGTTGGGAATCCGCCACCGGGGCCACCAACAGCATGTAGGGGGACTCTCCCTGGAGCCCGAAGAATTCCGCCGACCGCTCGGCCAACACGGCCGGGGCAAACGGCCGGAAGGACTCGCGGAATTTGACCTTCAAGTTCATGCGCGACTGCATGTCCGGGCTCCGCGGGTCGCCCAAAATGGAACGGTGTCCCAACGCGCGCGGACCGAATTCCATGCGTCCTTGCACCCATCCCACCACCTTGCCTGCGATCAACGCATCGACGACGCGCTCCTGAAGAACCTCTGGAGCCAACCGTTCCCAAACAGCATCCAATCGCTTCAAGGAAGCCTCGACCGCTTCCGGAGATTCTTCAGGCCCCAGGAAACCTCCACCCATGGCGTCGGAGGCCGTCGGGGTTCGCGGAGCGCCCAAGCCACCGCGATCCAAGGGCCCATGCCAAGCCGCCAAGGCGGCACCCAGGGCAGCCCCAGCATCTCCCGCAGCGGGTTGGATCCACAGTTTCTCAAAAGGTCCCTCCCGCAGGATCCGACCATTGGCCACGCAATTCAGGGCCACCCCACCGGCCAGACACAAGTGGGCGGAGCCGGTCTGCTCGTGGGCGCGGCGGACCAATCCCAATAGGGCCCGCTCGGTCACCGCTTGTATGGATCGAGCCAGATCGAGATGGCGTTTTTCCAGAGGCTCATCCGGACGACGGGGCGGCCCACCGAA
>SXXZ01000075.1 GCA_005789375.1 Verrucomicrobiales bacterium
CGAGGCCCGAGTCCTGATGCGGGCCAAGATGTGTTCACTAATGATGGTAGACCCCTCGGGCGAATGGCTCGACCTCCGAGCCCATGATGGAGCGGGCAAGGCCTATGCTTCCAAACCGCGGGTGAGCCTGGCCGAAAGTGTGGTAGGGATTGTCGCTCGGCGGCGCAAACCGCTCCAGGTCGAAAACGTACAGGTGTCAGGTTGCTACCAGAATGTTAGCATAGCCCGACACGAAGGACTGGTCTCACTCCTGAGCGTTCCTCTGCTCTTCTCGGGAAAGGCCATCGGCACCCTGAATATCTACTCGGGCGAACCTCATCTCTTCTCGGACGAAGAAGTCCGAACTCTTTCGACCTATGCCGAACTGTCGGCCCTAGCTCTCGAAAAAGCCCGCCTCTACGACCGCATCGTCTCCGTCGAAGAGGCCCTCCGCCAAAGCGAACGCCTCAGTGCCCTGGGACTCTTGGCTGCCGAAATTGCCCATGAGATCCGCAATCCACTGACAGTGATGAAGATGCTTCACCACTCGCTCGACTTGCACTTCGGTCCTGATGATCCCCGCCAGACCGATGTCCGCATCATGGGCGAGAAGATGGATCACCTCAACCGCATCGTGGACCGAGTCTTGGACTTCGCCCGTGGCGCCGAACCCCAGTTCGAAGAGGTCAACGTGAACCAGGTCCTGGACGACTTGCTCATGCTGACCCGGGTCAAACTCCGTTCGGCCGGCATCGAGCTGTTCCGAGAACTGGATTCGGACCTACCGGTGTTGATGGCTGACGCCACTCAATTAGAACAAGCGTTCCTGAATCTGACCCTCAATGCCGTCGAAGCCATGCCCGAGGGAGGCCGCTTGAGCATTCGATCCCGGGCTCTACCGCTTCTACGGAAGGGGCCGGCAACCCATGTGTTGGTTCGGTTTCGAGACAGCGGCATCGGCATGACTCGGGAGCAGGCTCAGAATGCTTTTTCATCCTTGTTGCAAACCTCCAAGCCGCGCGGCAACGGCCTGGGCATGGCAATTGTCGCCCGCGTAGTCGAGACCCACCGCGGTCAGGCCCGTGTCCGTTCAAGCCCCGGCCGTGGCACAACCATCAGCCTGGTGTTCCCCGTTTCCCGCTGAGGATTCCCCGTGCGGCAGAAGACCGCTCGGAGATCGGTCCCTACCTCGGAAGTCATCGGGCGGCCTCCGAGTGGCCGAAAAACTCACCTCACCCAAGCACCTCCGTGATAGGGCGAGTTTTCCGAAAGCGCCAACCTACGGGGACACGGACCACTGCAGAGATCGGACCGCCGCAGTGCCAGACGTCTGCAGACACGGACCGTCGCAGGGCCGGACCGCTCGGAGATCGGTCCCTACCTCGGAAGTCGTAGGGCTATATCCGAAGAGTCCTCCGACAAACTCAACCGATTTAGATCGGCTTGCTGAACAGGCTACCGATGGGTTTTCCGACACCGTCCCGAGTCACGTAGAACGGACGCTTTTCAATCTCATAGGAAAGCTTGGGCGAAACTCCCATCGCTCGGTACAGCGTGGCATGCAAATCCTCAATACCTACTCGGTCTTGGATCGTCTTGCAGGGACGCTCATCAGCGGTCACGCCGTGGAGGTGCCCGCGCTTCATGCCGCCGCCAAAGAGCAGTACGCTGCCTGCATCGGTGAAGTGCCGGTGCATGCCGTAGTTAACCGGTGAATCGATGCGCTGGGGCACCGGCACCTGATCTTGGATGGGTTTGTCGGGCTTACCCTCCTGCATCATGTCGCGGCTGAACTCGCTGGCCACCACTACCAACGTCCGGTCGAGCATGCCGCGCTCCTCCAGATCGAGCACCAATTGCGAGATGGCGCCATCGATGGCCATCTTCATGTGGACGAGCTTTTCATGCCCCCGTTCGTGGGTATCCCAATTAAGGAATGGAATGTACTCGGTCGTGACTTCGATATATCGGGCTCCTGCCTCAGCCAAACGCCGAGCCAACAAACAGCCCAAACCAAAGCGCTGAAGATTGGCCTTCTCATAAACACCCTCGCGATTCATGTCGCCACCTAGCCGCCGACTAAAATCCCAACCGCCCGGTGCGTATTTCGCGATGGTCTCGGGTGACTCCAAGGTGAGGTCAAAGGCCTTGGCCGACGGGGAAGCCAGCAGGCGATGCGCATTGTCGATGGATCGCAACAGCGACTCCTTCTGGTATCCGCTGCCCAATTGACCCACCGGCGAGGCCTCCAACAAACGTCGATAAAACCGGTCCCGGTTCTCGAAACGCGAGGGGCTCATGCCTTGCGACGGCGTGACCACATCCTTGGCCGCATCGGGGACCGGCACGTTAAAGGGACCAAATTCACTGCCCAAAAACCCGGCCGAGGTGAAGGCCTTGAGTTCTTCACCCTCACCAACATCAAGGCGCTGGCCGATGTTAATGAAGGCCGGCACTGCGGCGTTCTTTGGGCCCAGGGTACGCGACATCACCGCCCCGATGTGCGGACACGCGACCGACTGCGGCGGCGCGTAGCCAGTATGCCAGTGAAACTGATGCCGCGAGTGGAGGATGAAGCCCAGATCGCCAGCCGTATAAGTCCGGATGAGGGTGGCGCGATCCATCACCTTAGCCACCTTCTCCAATCCCTCACTCAGACGAATACCATCCACCGCTGTCGGGATTGACGGAAAGGTCGAGAGCACCGTGTTGGGGTTCATCCCCTTCTCGTACGGCGTGTAGCGCTTCGGATCAAAGGTCTCGGTGGAGGCCATGCCGCCGCCCATCCACAGCACGATGATTGTATCGGCCGTGGCTGGGGGCCTCAGGGCCTCGCCTTCGGCGGCGACCAGAGACTTGGGATACCCAGCACCCAGGGCTCCGAGGGTTGCAGCGCTGAGTCCCTTGACGAATTCGCGGCGTGTGAAATCGGGAGTCTTCATGAGAAAGGTGTTCGGCGATGAATCGATCGATGATGTCTGGGTCGCGGTCAATACGTCAGCTGGAATTCAGGCAGCAAGGCAAGACTCCACAAGAGGTCTTCAACGCCATCCGAATGAGACTTTTCCCCCACCAACTTCAAGGTTAGAGCCAACTCTTGGCGGGTCGGCGGCCGAGACAACCCCTGCTGGAAAACCCGCTGAGCCAACGCACGTCCATCGGGATGGTTGGCCACCAATTTCTCGGACCCTCGCTTGAGGAGTTTGGCGAGGCTTTCGCCATTGGTCAGTTCCAGCGCTTGGATCGTGGTGGCCATAGACTGGCGTGTGGTGGTGACTTGCTCGCGATTAGGACGTCCCAAAGCCAAGGCCAGCGGATCGGCCGGAATCAACGAGGCCCGCACCGAGCCATAGACCTGACGGCCAGAAACAGTTTGCGCCAGAGTGGACTCAATATTCCATGGAGACATTGACGGCACTCCAAGAATGTCGGCCGCGAGCCAACGTTCTGTGGATGAAGTCTGCCAGTCGCCTGAAGGCTTCTTTTTAACCCGCCACGATGCGTCGGACCCGAAGTCGAGGAACGCCTCGGCAGAAGACCCGGCTTCCTTCTTCGATATGAGCTCTGTCTGACGCACTCGAACGTACACCAGCAGGCCCGCGGGATTAATCGCGTCACCGCCATTGACCGCTTCGATCGCCAGAATGTTGGTACCCACACGCAGCAGACCGCGCACATCATACACGCTGGACTGCATCCAATCGGAAGACTCGGTGCCTCGCACCTTCTTGCCATTCAAGAAGACCTTGGCCGAGTTATCGGCATGAACAAACACCGTGGCCTCGCTCGGAAGGGCTGACACCACCCAATCCTTGCGGAAGGCATTGGTCTCCGGTGGCACACCGGTGGTTCCGGCATGGGCATCGCTCCAAATCCAAAAAGCGTTCCCGCGCAACTTCTTCGAAGAGCCGGGTTCCGCGAGCAAACGATCCAAATCGCCCGAAGGTTTTTCAGCCCAGATCCCGGTGATGGAGCTCAAGGCATCACGGAATTGCTCAGCCGTCAGGCGGCGAATGCCCGGCCCCTTAAAGGTGTACTCGGCTTCGGGTTTTTCGGGAATATTGAGCGACGGCAACTGATAAGCCCGTGAGCTGAGAATGAGTTCCAACGTGCGCTTGAGGTCCCATTGATGAGCCACCAGGTCTTCGGCCAACCAATCCAGCAAGTCGGGGTCCCAGGCCGTGTTTTGCATCACATCCAGTGGCTCCACCAGACCACGTCCCAACAACCGAGCCCAAAGGCGGTTAACAATGGTGCGGGACAATCGGCCATTCTCACGCTGCGTGATCAAGCGGGCCAATTGCTCCAGCCGGTTGGTCTTGGGAGCCTTGGGATCCACCGATCCCAGTTCGGGAAAGAGAAACTTCAGCGGAGCCACC
>SXXZ01000076.1 GCA_005789375.1 Verrucomicrobiales bacterium
ATTGGTCTGGGGGGTGGATTGGGCCGCCACGGCCGGGGTACCCCAGCCGACTGCATTGTCAGTGGCCGTTAGCGCCAAGGAATACCCCGCACCGGCGCTGATCGCCAGGGCCGGCGGCATCCGGGGCGGCGCCGGGACTTGCTTCAAGGCCGTGTCACCCCAAGCCATAATGAATCCCTCCCGGGATAGGGCGAGGGTGTGGTAGTCGCCCGCGGCAATCCGGGCGATACGAGGAAGGTTGGCGGGAATTGCAGCCTGTCTCCGGTCGTTGGATCCCCAGCAGACCACGGTTCCATCGGATTTCAGGGCCACGGTATGGGCTGCGCCGGCGGCGATGGCCACCACTCCGGAAAGTCCGGCCGGCACCACCGATTGCAGGCTGCTGTTGTCGCCCCAACAGACGACGGTGCCATCGGGGCGCAGGGCCACCGAGTGGAAATGACCCGCGGCCACGGCGATGGCTTCTGTCAATTCTGGCGGGACGGCCGTTTGTCCATAACGAGTGTCGCCCCAGGCCCGGACCATTCCATTGGTTAAAATAGCCAGGGTGTGGAAGGCCCCTGCGGAGACAGTCTGAACTGGAGGCAGGCTATTGGGGGTACTGAGCTGGCCGAGGGTGTTGGTTCCCCATCCCCAAAGTTTTCCGTTAGCATCGAGGGCATAGCCGTGGACGAAGCCTCGGGCGATGGCGACGGCGTTGGTCAGCTTCGGTGGAGTGGGGCCGATTTCGCGTCCCCAAACCACCAGTTCACCGGACGGTCTCGGAAACTCCCTCAAAGGACGGACTCCCAAGACATCAATCCGGGTCCCTTTGGGCTCGCGTTGCAGAGTGCTCTCCAATCGGGCCTCCAGCGTGTAACGACCGGATTCTGGTCGTTCGACGCCGAAAAAAACCAGGTTCACATTGGTTTGGCCGGTCAGGGACTTGCCGTCTCGATACCACTGGTAGGTGGTGTAATTGGTGACGATGGTGTTGTTGGTGGTGTAGGTCGGGTCGCCTCCGTCCGGCGGGGGATCGTTCGTGACGATGGTGATGTTGGTCTTGAGCGAGAGCGGTTTGAGTGAGAGCGGGCGCAGTCGCAACAAATCGCCGCTGAGCAACTGTCGATCCCGGTCGACGGTCTGAAACAGGGGGATGCTAGTCTTGTCGCGGGGCAACGTGTTGGCTGTGAATTCCGCGAGGTCGTTGGCTCCATCGCCATCAGTGTCGGCCACGAAGGGGTCGCTGCCGAAGCGCAGTTCGAGGACATCACTCAGCCCGTCCCCGTCAGAATCCGGTTCGGGGAATGCCTTCGCCCGGAACGAGTGCGTGGGGTTGGCTCCTAAAAGTGCGAGGCTCACGCAGAATCCCCCAATGAGCGCCGGAAGCATTCTTATCGAAAGGTAAGGAAATAGTGGTAGCAAGCGCATGGGAATGGTTCGTAGTGCCGCTTTTTCCCCCTTTCAGTGGTGTAAGGGAGAGCAGCGACGTTCGAGGGATGGATATTAGAAGCACGATGAACGCCGAACTCCGCCGCACAAAGAAACTTTTGGTGACGATTTTTGGTCGAATGCCGAAGTTGTTGAAGGGGGACCTGACTACTGTGTCACGTTCAGCACTTTGACACCCTCGGTGGATGCGGGATCAATGGCGTTCATTGCGTTGATCGCAGTGGTGGCAGTGCTCATGTCCGCATCTTGCATCAGGGCTTTGAGGTCCGGAAGCGCCGCCTTGGCCGCAGGTCCGATCTGGCAGAGTGCGTAGGCAGCCAGGCGGCGGATCACTGTATCGTCTGATTTGAGTAACGGGATGATGTCCTTAACCGCGGAAGCGGAGTTTGGGCCTCCGGCGGCGAGTTCGCTCAGTGCGTTGGCTTGGGCATCGGTGCTGCCCTTGAGCTGAGCCACCTGAGCGGGCACATCGACCGCCTTGGCGGCGTCCTCAGATTTTCCACAGCCTGCAGTGAGCAGAAGCAACGACACCGCAGCAATTGCGCCTTGATAGGCTATCCGGGAGATCATGCCCAACAGTGTATCGAGACCGATGAGGGGGTCAATTCCGTCGTGGGTGGGTGCCGGAATCTAGCTCAGCACGATGAAGGGAATGGGTGTCCTACCAGGTGAAGGCTTTGGGCGCTGGGGTGCCGCGTCCGGCTTCGATGCGGTGACTGCGCTGGGAGTCTAGCACGCCAAAGTCTTCGGCAGTCCCATCGGGCCACCGAACCCAGAGGCGTCCTTTCTGAGCCGAGCCCAGACCAAAGTGGACCCGAGGGTCGCCACTGGAGCAGTAGCCCTGATTGGGTTGGTGATTCCGCCACTGGACGCCGATTTCGGACTCCAGTCGCAGAATCGCGTTGCGCGGGTTCAAGCCACGATGTCCATACAATTCAATGCGTATCCAACCCCGGTCTGGCGCGCTGATGTTGCGCAACAAGTGGACTGGGCCATCCCGGTTAAGAACCACCAGATCTTGCGCGCCATCGTTGTCGAGGTCGCCCACGGCCAGTCCGCGGCTGGTGGCTTCCAGCAATGGGGTTGTTCCTCCTTCGGGCAAGACTGCGGCAAAACGACCGCCTCCCAGGCCTCGGCTCAGAGAATTGGCTTCTGCAAAGGGGTCGCCGGACGGCAAGCCGGTTCCAGTTCCCAGTCGAACCCGTCCATTGGCGACGTAGATGTCTAATTGGCCGTCATTGTCGAAATCGGTGACACTCAGACCGAAACCCGTGTGAGGAAGGCTTCCAGCCATCGGTCCATCGTGAGTGACGGCGTCGACAAAGAGGCCGGCTTGGTTGCGGAAGAATCCGTTGCCCTCTCCGACCAGGTGGGTCACGAAGAGATCGAGCCATCCCCGCTGTTCCATGTCCACGGCGACGACGCCCATTCCAGCTCGCGGAATGCCCATGGAATTGAGCGCGCACCCCCGCAGCGGGGCATCCTCCTCAAAGCGCCATTGGCCCCGGTTAAGCCAGAGTTGGTTGGGGGTGGCGTCATTGGCCACGAAGAGGTCTATCCGGCCGTCGTGATCGAAATCGCCCGTGGCGACGCCGAGGCCATTGCCGTAGGCGCGATCCAGACCGGCGGCAGTGGTGACGTCTTCAAACGTGCCGTCCCCCCGGTTGCGGAAGAGGACTGTCGGGGTGGGAGCGTTGTAATTGCGAGGTGAGCAGTAGTCCCGTCGGCCGCCATCGGAAAAACACTCCATTTCGATATTCGGGGACCAGCGCACGTAGTTGACCACCATCAGGTCGAGGTCGCCGTCTTGATCGATGTCCATGAACGCCGCACTGGTACTGAAGCGGTTGACGGCCACCCCGGCTTGAGCCGTGACGTCTTCGAAGGTTCCGTTGCCGCGATTCCGGTAAAGCCGGTTGGAGCCCACTTGAGTGACATAGAGGTCCTCTCGGCCGTCGCCATCGTAATCGCCGACCGTGCAACCTATCCCGTAGCCGGAGGGACAGGCTAGGCCGGCGGCAGCGGTCACATCCTCAAAACGCCACTGGCCAAGGTTGCGGTAAAGCCGGTGAGCCGGGGCGGCGGGTCGATCTGGATCCAGCGATCCCCCATCGACGCAGAACACATCCAGAAGACCATCGCCATCGTAGTCGAGGAGTCCGACGCCCCCGCTTTCCATCTCCGGGAGCCAGAACCGGCCGGAGGCTCCAGAATGGTGAATGAACGAAAGACCGCTGCCGCTGACGACGTTGGTGAACCAAGGGTGGGCCGGGGTCCGGTGGGTTGCAGCGGGTTCGCTGGTCTTGGTTAACGCCCGATCGGCTGGTTCACGAGAGCAACCGAACAACAGAGCGACCACAACAGCCAGGACTCCCCATCGCAGCCGACCGAGAAACAAGGAGGTATTCATGGCGTACGTTCTCCGCTTTGGGCGGCCAGCCATCGCAGCACATCCATCGAGCGCTGTGATCCCCTGGAGTCTCCGGTCGAGGCTTGGATTTCAGCCAGGAGACGCAAGGCGGGAACGAGTGCGGGATGGATCTCTAGAGCCTTGTTCAACAAGGCCACTGCGGGCGCGCCTTCATGCAAATTACGCCACCGGATGGTGGCCGCCTCGAGCAGGATCTCGGCATTGGCTGGATCGCAGCGTGAAGCCTCTTCGAGAGCCAAAAGCGCTTCGGAATCTTGTTCGGCGGCGAGGTGGGCGTTGGCCAGCGCCAGATGGGATTGGGCGAGACGCGGAGCCAGATGGATCGCCTCGCGAGCTTCTGAAAGGGCCGCTTCTTGGTTACCGAGTTGCGCGTGGGCATGGGAGCGAGTGATGCGCAGTGCCGCCGCCTTGGGGTCAGCAGCCGAAAGTGGGTCCAGCAAGGCGAGGGTTTTCTGAGGTTGGCCGGATCGGTTGAGAGCCACGCCGAGTTGATTGAGCAGTCCCGGGTGATTGGGATGGAAGGGACGGATGCGCTCCAGCAACGCCGCGGCGCCCTCCGGTCGTCCCAGAGCGGACATAGCCTCGGCTTGCTGGAAGACTCCCGGCAGCAGACGAACTTGTTCAGGTGCTGCCTCCGCCCAGGGGTCGGACATGGGTTGTCGAGCTTCTCCGGTCCCTGCGGCGATGGCTAAACGCGCTTCGTTGGTTCGGCCGAGCGAGCGGAGGATTTGGCCGAGCAAGTAGAAGGCAGGTTTGGATCCCGGATCCAGACGGAGTGCCTGCTCCGCCAGCGGCAGGGCTTGATTGGCCTCACCACGCCGGAAATGAATCTCCGCAAGACCCAGGGCCCCTCGGGACTCCTTGGGAGCCAGTTGCCTCAAGGTGGCAACGGCTTGTTCCGCGGGTTGCAATTCACCGGCTCGAAGGCTGGCTTCTCCGACCCGGTACCAGCTGGGGGCAAAGCCCGGAAAGCGTTGGGCTAGTTCCCGG
>SXXZ01000077.1 GCA_005789375.1 Verrucomicrobiales bacterium
AAGGTGCTCCACAAGCGGGTCGTCTTCTTCACCATCTGCGTGGACGAAGACCCTGTGGTGGACAAGGCCCACCGGCTGGAGGTAGAGCGGATGGAGTCTGGCTTCTGGCGGGTCCAGGCCCACTACGGGTTCATGGAGACCCCCAACATCCAGGCCATCCTTCGGCAGTGTGCGGAACACGATCTCGAGTTCCATGAGATGGAAACCACCTTCTTCCTCAGTCGCGAAACGGTGATCCCAAAGACCGACAATGGCGGCATGAACATCTGGCAGGAGCACCTGTTCGCCATCATGGTCCGCAACGCCCTCAGCGCCACGGCCTATTTCCGCCTACCTGCCAACCGAGTCGTCGAGTTGGGCATGCAAGTGGAGATCTGATCGAGCTCTCCCCGGTTTCCCTGGCTTCCCTGGCACGGGCGACCTCTGCCCGAAGTCCAGGGGGCAACCTGAGTTGCCCCCGATCCAGAATCAGGAACTGGGCCCCGCCGATAGCCACTCGAACGCGCTGAAGATTGGCCTCCACACCGGAGGCCTCGTTCAGTTCAGCCGGCCGATGGACAGGCTCCCAGAAGAGGGGCGCCAATCTGCCGCCCCTTGGCCCATCAGAACTTGCTCAAGCGCTCGAGCTCCTTGACCCGCTCCAAGATCTTAGCCTTGGTCGTGCGGGTGGTGACATTGAGACCAAAACCCTCGCAACAGAAGGACGCCACGACACTGCCGTGCAAAATGGCGCGTCGGAGATTGGACTCAACCGTTCCTTTTTTCTGGGCCGCCAGATAACCAATCAAACCGCCCACGAACGAGTCCCCGGCACCGGTCGGATCGACCACCTTGCGGAGCGGATAGGCCGGCGCAATGAAGAGCCCCTTCGGCCCCGACAGAATTGAACCGTGCTCGCCTTTCTTAATGATCACGTACTTCGGACCCATCCGGTGAATCTTGGTCAGGGCACTCACCACGTTGTCGTCGGAGACCAATTGACGCGCCTCACTGTCATTGAGCACCAGGCAGTCAATGCGCTTCAACAGGGTTAGGACTTCGGGCAATGCGATGTTCAACCACAAGTCCATCGTGTCGGCGATGACGAACTTGGCCTTGGAAATTTGATCCAGCACCCGGTGCTGCACCCCCGGAGAAATATTGGCCAAGAGGACGAACGGTGTGGACTCGTAGGCCGCCGGAAGTGCCGGTTGCCAGTGCTCGATGACACCGAGCACGGTCTCCACCGTCCGCCGGTTGTTCATATTGACCTCGTACTCGCCCGACCAATGGAAGGTCTTCCCGTCTTTCACCCGCTCCAATCCCTGGAGACAAATACCGTGCTTCTTAAACAGCGTGAGGTATTTGGCCGGAAAGTCGCCCCCCACGACACCCATCAACCGAGTCGGAGCGAAGAAGCTCGAAGCCACGGCCGCATGGCTGGCGGAGCCGCCCAACAGGCGAGGGTTTTCTAATTTTGGAGTCTTAATGGAATCCAGCGCGGTGGTACCGATGACGAGAACGCTCATAAGTGTGAAACCACCTTATCGTCAGCCCCGGGCCACGATCAAGGACACGGCACATGGAAGATAAAGCGGGGATGCTGCGGCCCGCGATTTAGCACAGCCGCTAGCGCAGGTAATCCATCAAGGACATCGACAGAATTTTGCCGCCGGTCTGGAGGGCGGCCTGATAAGAAACCTGAGTCTCGTTCAGTCGAACCAATGCCTTGGCCAAGTCGACGTCGGTCTCGCCAGAAATTTGGCCTTCGAGAGAGAGCAACCGATCGCTCACTGGTGCACTGGCGGCCTCCAAGCGGCCTTGCACAACGCCATTGGCGGCAATGTGGCGCAGGAGATTGTCGGCATCGGCCTGCAACCCCACCGCCGTGGTGGTCGTGACCGCAGCGCCAGTGCCGGCCAGCAACTGATCTTGGAACTGAATGAGGTGATTGAAAAAATCGGCTCCGGATCGAGGGTCCTCGATCAAACCAGCCGGACCTGAGCCCGTCGGGTTCGATCCTACCACGCTGGCGCTGAGTTCCTGACCTTCGGCAATGTCCAGAGACGGTATGTCCTGATTGCCATTGTAGGTCACCGACTGCACCCGACCATCGGTGCCTAGGGTCAAGGTGTAGGCCGGTTGACCATTGCGGGTGCCGGCCATTACCGAATCACCGCGCAGGTTGGTATTCACCGAAGACACAGCCTGATGGATCATCTGGGTCACCTCCGCTGCGTAAGCCTTGAGATCGTCGGCCGAGCGGATGCTGTTGGACTTCACGGCCAATTCTCCGGCCCGAGTGGCCATCTTGGACAACGAGCGCATCACCATGTTGGTTGTGGTGGCTGTCTCTTTGAGCCGGGTGACGTTGCGACCGTACTGACCCACCCGACCGCGTTCCCCTTCGAGATCTAAGGTTCGCCGCACAGCACCCGGATCGTCCTCGGGCAGCCTGACTTTCTGACCGGTGCTGATCTGCGCCTGATAGCGGGCTTGCCGTGCGGTGATGGTGCCCAGGTTGGAAATCAACCGATCGGCATAGGCTCCTGAGGTGACTCGAATCATGTCGTTGGCCTTTCGTTAAGAAACCCTAGCGCTTGAGGCTCAGGGTCGTATCCATCAGTTCGTCGATGGTGTTGATAAGCTTGGCACTCGCCTGATAACCGCGCTGAAAGCGAGTGAGGTCGGCCATTTCTTCATCAATGGAAACACCGCTGACCGAATCCCTCTGTCCCTTCAGCAAATCGGCAACCACTTTTTGGTCGGCCAACTGCTGGTTGACGGAGGAAAG
>SXXZ01000078.1 GCA_005789375.1 Verrucomicrobiales bacterium
CCGAGCCGATTTCCTCTACCTCAGCACCACTGATTTCATGCAGCACAAGTACGTGCCGGATGCACCAGAGGCCCTAGCGTTCTATGCAAGCATCGACGCGGAAATCGGACAATTGCTCTCGCTCGGAGCCGTGGTGGGAATTACCGCCGATCACGGCATGAACTCCAAGCAGCGGGCCGACGGGACACCCAACGTGGTGTATCTGGAGTCGGAACTCAACGCGCGCTGGGGCGAAGGCTTCCGGGTCATCCTGCCGATCACGGACCCCTACGTCGTCCATCACGGAGCCTTAGGTTCCTTCGCTCAAGTCCACCTGCCGACCGACCGGTCGGTCTCTTTGGCCGAGGTCCTAGACTTCGTTGCGACCCTGCCCGGGATCACCGAAGTGCTGCCTCGCGACCAAGCCGCTCGGCGGATGGAACTGCCCGCCGACCGCATGGGCGACTTGGTCGTCTGCTCTGGCCGAGATGCGGTCATTGGTCGAACCCCCGCCTACCACGATCTGAAGGCCATCGAGGGCGGTCTCCGCTCGCACGGCGGGCGATACGAAGAACTCGTCCCCTTCATCCTCAGCCATCCGCTGCGTCCTGAGTACGCAGCCCGAGCTTTGGGCGACCCACGGAACTTCGACATCTTCGACTTCACCTGCAACGGCACCACGGCTCTCTAAACCTGCTGTTAGCCACCTCTCTGATAGTTGGGCCTCTCGAGCCCTCCGCCGTTTTCCTGGAGGCTCCAACGGTGACTTTGGCGTCCCTCCGGAACTCTTAGTAGTGCCGGAGCGCGGCCGCGGTGCTCGAATCTGGGATACCGAAGGTCGAGAATTCCTAGACTTCACCATGGCTTGGGGATCAGCGCTGGTGGGACACGCTCATCCCAAGGTGGTAGAGGCAGCCACTACGGCAGCCCGCGATGGGCTGAACTTCGCATCACTGAACCGACGTTCCATCGAGTTAGCGGAGCGAATTTGCTCGGTGAGCCCCTGCGCCGAGCGGATCCGTTTCGTTGCATCGGGCACCGAGGCCACCCTGCTTTGTCTGCGAGTGGCTCATGCCGCGACCGGTCGTTCCAAAGTCCTGCGATTCGAGGGTGCCTACCACGGCCAGCATGCGGTCGGAGTGGCAGGAATGATTCACAGCCGCCCCACCAACTTGCCCACCTGCGATACGGCGGGCGCCGGTGCCCCCTGGACCGAACACGATGTGCTCGTCGCGCCCTACAATGACCTCGAGGGAACCACCCAAATTCTCAAGGCTCACGCCTCATCGCTGGCAGCAGTGATCGTGGAACCCTTGCATCGGTGCCTTAAACCACGGCCCGGTTTTCTGGAGGGTTTGCGCGAACTCACCCGACAGCATGGCATCGTTCTCATCTTCGACGAAGTGGTGACCGGCTTTCGGCTCGCACCCGGGGGCGCCCAAGAATACTACGGCGTGATCCCCGATTTGGTGGCTTATGGAAAAGCTCTCGGTGGCGGCTTCCCGATTGGGGCCTTTGCAGGCCGGGCCGAAATCATGGAAGTCTTGGAAGAACAACGACTACCAGGCCCCCGCTATGTCTGGAGCGCCTCCACCACGGGCGGCAACCCCGTGTCCTGTGCGGCCGCCCTCGCCACTCTCGACATCCTCTTGCAACCGGGTATGCATACCGAACTGCACGCCCTCGGTCGCCGCTTTCGAGACGGACTCCAATCGGTCGTCCAAAACGCTGAGGAAAACGCTCAAATCCTGGGAGACGGACCTTTGGGCCAGGTAGCCTTCTCAAGAGACCCAGTCACCGACCATGTCTCTTGGCTGGCCAGCGACCGGGCCCGCGGTGGCCGACTCATGCTGGAGTTGCTGGCTCGTGGCATCTTCCTCAACCCGATGGGTACCAAGCTTTACCTGTCACTCGACCATTCTGAGTCTGTCCTGGCCCGCTTCATGGAGGCTTTTGCTGAGGCCCTGAAAGCCTCAGCGACTCCCCGGTGAACTGCTCCCAATCCTTTTTCCTGAATTGTCCAAACCGATGAACCTCAAGAGCCTCGTCGCCGGAAAACCGATCGATTCGGATTCCGTGCTCACCGTCCGCAACCCCTACGACCAATCCATCTCGGGCACGGTCACCTTAGCCTCGCGCCAGCACGCCCTGGAAGCGATCGCCGCAGCCACAGCGTTCCGGGACACCCCCACCCGCTTCCAGCGGTCCGAGATCCTGGAGAAGACCCGGAGCGCGCTCGAAAGTCGGCGTGAGGAGTTCGCACGCATCATCACCTCCGAGACAGGTCTGGCGCTGCGAGAAGCGCGCTACGAAGTTGGGCGAACGGTAGATGTTCTCCGCTTCGCCGCCATGGAGGCCTTGCGCGATGACGGCCAAATCTTCTCGTGCGACATCTCAGCACAAGGCAAGGCACGCAAAATTTTCACCACGCGAGAACCGTTGCGCTGCGCGGTGGCCATCACTCCGTTCAACCATCCATTGAACCAGGTGGCCCACAAGCTGGGGCCTGCCATCGCCGCCGGAACACCCATCATCCTCAAGCCTTCCGAAAAGACGCCGCTGGTCGCCTTGCGTTTTGCCGAACTGCTTCACGCTTCAGGTCTACCCGGCCCCATGTTGAGCGTGCTGCTGGGACCCACCTCGGAGATCGCAGAAGTGCTGGTCGGACACCCGGAGGTCGAGGTGGTCGCCTTTACCGGCAGCGTGCCGGTCGGAAAGAAGATCGCCGCTACGGCAGGCTACAAGAAGCTGGTTTTGGAACTGGGAGGCAATGATCCCCTCATCGTCCTAGAAGACGCGGACCTGAACCTGGCCGTCACTCTGGCCGCCGAAGGCAGTTACCGAAACTCCGGCCAACGCTGCACGGCGGTCAAACGCATCCTCGTCCAAGAATCCATCGCCGAGGTGTTTACACAGGCCTTGGTCGAACGAACCCGAGAATACGTCTGTGGGAATCCTTTTGATGAGGCAACCAAGGTCGGAACGGTCATCGACGAGGCTTCGGCCCGCTCGCTGGAGGCGGTCGTGCACGAGGCCGTGGCTCAGGGCGCGCGGGTACTCATCGGCGGCGAGCGCAATGGGGCGTTGCTGCAACCCACGGTCATCGACCGAGTACCCCGCGACTGCCGCATGGTGGTGTGCGAAAGCTTCGGCCCCTTGGCCCCCATCGTTACAGTCCGCGACTTGGACGATGCGCTCACTCTCGCCAACTCGACCGCCTACGGCCTGAGTTCAGGCGTTGTGACCAACAATTTGGCCCACGCCCTCAAGGCAATTAAAACGCTGCGTTGCGGCACGGTGAACATCAACGAAGTGCCCGGCTTTCGAGTCGAGAGCTCGCCCTTCGGCGGGATCAAGGACAGCGGGTTGGGCATCAAAGAGGGCGTGATCGAAGCCATCAAAGGCTACAGCTACGTCAAGACATTCAGCCTACCCTGGTAAGCTCGGGAACTGGGCCTGCGGCCCAGAAGCCGCAGTCAACCCCTCGGGCCGTCGAAGCGGTATGCCCGCGACGGCAAAGATGACCGATTAATCACCAGATATTGGCGCGATCTTCAGGCTTTCGCCAAAGGGGCGAGGTCTCGGTGATGCCCCAGGCCTGGTAGAATTCCGACAGGTTCACATGAGGCCCGATTCCACGAAACTGGCCGGGAGAATGCGGGTCCACCACTAGGCGGCGCTGGAGTTCAGCCTCGCGCCAGTTGACCCGCCACAGCTGCGACAAACTTAAGAAGAACCGTTGTTCGGGGGTCAGACCGTCGATGTTCCGGCGATGACTCGGATCCTTGGTCAAGGCCCGCTGAAGGGCCTCAAAAGCGATACTTGTTCCCCCTAGGTCGGCAATGTTCTCGCCCAAAGTGAGTCGGCCGTTGACCCGCTTGCCCGGTAGCGCCTCGTAGGAGGAATACTGATCAATGACCTTGGCGGCACGACGATCAAATTCCTTTCCGTCGGCCTCGGTCCACCAATCCCGCAGGTTGCCCTCGGCATCGTACTTGCGCCCCTGATCGTCGTACCCATGGGTGATCTCATGGCCGATCACCACTCCGATGGCTCCGTAATTCACAGCATCATCCATCTCGAGGTCGAAAAAAGGCGGCTGAAGAATGCCGGCCGGGAACACAATCTCGTTGAGCGGCGGGCTGAAGTACGCATTGACCGTCTGCGGAGTCATGTGCCATTCAGCGCGATCGACCGTCTTTCCGATGCGCGCCAATTCCCGAGCGGATTCAAAGGCGTTGGCGCGGAGCACATTTCCCAGGTGGTCATCCCGACGAATCACCAAGCCGGAGTAATCGCGAAAACTCTTGGGATGCCCCACTTTTTCGGTGAAACGATCAAATTTCTGAAGAGCCTGACGGCGGGTGCTTTCTCCCATCCATTCCAGCTTGGAGAGTCGATCTCGAAAGACGACCCGGAGGTTGGCGATCATCTCCGACATCCGAGCCGCCGCCGCCGGCGGAAAATACTGTTCGACGTAGAGCCGACCCAATGCCTCACCGACTGCACCATCGATCACCTTGGCGGCACGTTGCCAGCGGGGCTCCGGTTGCGGCTGCCCCCGTAAAACGGTTCCGTAGAATCCAAACGCTCCGTCGGCGGGCGCCGAATGCAGGTGCTCGGCCAAACTGCTCAACAAATGCCAACGGAGATAGGCCAACCAATGACGTTCCTCGACCTCGGTGACCATCCGGTCCAGTTCTCGAAAGAACTCCGGTTGACCCACGATGAGCGTATCGGGCGCAGCGATGCCTGCTGCCTGAAAATAGGAGCCCCACGGCAACCGAGGCGTCAACTGATCGAGTTCCGCACGCGTAAGCTTGTGGTAATTCTTCTCCCGATCGCGCAGCTCGGTGCGTGTTCGGCAGACTTTGGCCAGACGGGTCTCCAGACTCAGAACGGCCTCCGCCGACGCTTGGGCTTCGGACTGACTATCGCCCAAAAGCCGCAGTTGAGCGGTGATGTGTTGACGGTACTGCTCCCGCTGCTGAGCAAACCCCTCGGCCAAATAATAGTCCCGGTCGGGAAGCCCCAGGCCTCCCTGCATCAGGTGAAGGGCATAAACCGAACTGTTCTTGGCGTCAGGCTGAACCCCCATACCAAAACCAGCGCCAATCCCCCGCAAATGCCAATCTGCCAAAAGAGCCATGGCCGACTCGGGATTCTGGACCGCCTTCAGGCGCTCCCATTCAGGATCCAATGGAGCAAAACCCAGCTGCTCAATACGGTTGGTTTCCATGGCCGCCGTGAAGAAATCACCCACCTGCCGCAGGGGAGAACCGGAGGGTTCATTTGTTTTGGCGGCTGCGGACATCAGAATGCCTCGGATCAGCCACCAGTTCCGCTCTTGAAGTTCATCGAATCCGGCCCATCGGGATTTGTCGGAGGGCACCGGGTTGTTCTTGCGCCAGGCACCGGTGGCGAACTGATAGAAGTTGAGTTTCGGATCCACCGATTGGTCCACGTAGCTCATGGAGAACCGAGGCACCGACGGCGGATTCTCGGCCGCAGATGCCAAGCAGGTCAGGAACAACAGACTCAAAGAAATCGCCAACCTTCGAAGAGGACTGCCGATGGGGCAGAATGGGGTGCCGAACATGAAACTTAGGTTGCCCCCTTCGTCAGAGAAATCAATCCACCAAGGATGGCCGGACACCCGACTGAGACCCGGAAAAAACATCAAACCCCAGCCTTAAAGCGAGGTGAGTAATTCGGTGATTTTAATACCGAAGCGATTCTCAACCACGACCACCTCACCTCGGGCCACCAACTTGGTATTTACGTGCAAGTCCACAGGGGCATCGGCCACCTTGTCGAGCTGAACGATCGATCCGGTGGTGAGGTTCAGAACCTCACGCATCGGCAGTTGGCAGGATCCTAGCTGCACGCTCACCTCAACGGGAACGTCCAGCAGTATTGAAAGGTCGGTGGTTTGGCTCATGAAAGAAAGAGATCAGGGATTGGATCCGATGGAAATTTGGTCGATTTCGACGGCCCAGCGGCCGTCCACGGTTCCGAGACGACCATAATACCGCTTTTCTGAAGCCAGCTTGACCTGCACGCGTTCGGCAAATTCCGGCGGCAGTGGCACGATATCGCCCACCCTGAGTCCAACGACATCCTTGGCCCGGAGTTTCAATCCATTGGACTCAGCGGAGACTTGCATCGGGGCGTTGTCATAGTGGGAATTCCAGGCCCCACTCTGCTCTGAAGGCACGTCCGGAAGATCTTCGGGGCCAGGTTTCAGCCGGGAACTCAATAAATGGACGATGGGCTCGATGGTCCAGTAGGGAAACGCGATCTGCATGGTCTCCGTGCAATCATTGACTGCCGCCTCGATGGACAGCACGAGCATGATCGCATCGGCATCGACGGCCTGAAGAAAAAGCCCGTTGCTCTCGTGCCCAAAGAGTGCTGGTCGCAAGTCCCGGTACTTGGCCCAGTGGGTGCACCATTCGGTGAGCATCAGCAGCACCACCTGGTCGAGAAGCGTCACCTCCAGTTCGGAGAGCTCCCGATTGCTAGTCACCGAGTGCCCTGGACCGCCCAAGAGACGATCTACAATGGTCAAACCCAGGCGCGGCGGAATATCTAGGATGCAAATTCCTCGCAAGGGTTCCACCCGGAAGAGGGATAGGTGTGTCGGGCTATCGAGGCTTTCACACCATTGCCGGAAGGAGATGGTGTGCAGCTGGGACATCTGGAGATTGAACTCCACACGCAAGTAAATCGACAAACGCGCGGCCAGCGCCTGGATAAACTCTTCGTGATGGATTCGCAGCTTTCGCAGCTCGATGGGCGAGAGGAAGACCGGCGTACGAAAGTCGTAGGCCGATATGGAATCACGGCTCTGATTGCTCCTCCGTCCGTTCGATTGGAGGACGACGGTATTGGTTTCCTCCTCCTGAACCTGTTGGAGCAGACGCTCCACCTCTGATTGGGAGAGCACATCTCCCATGGATCCAGCCTGGTCCGCCATAAGGTTCTTGGTGAAAAATTACTGAACAGCCAAATCAGGCACCACGACCTCCGTGAAAACCCCAGGACCCAGAACTCTCAGAAACGCATTCTTAAACTCGGCCTTGATGGTGATTCGGAATCCCTGGCGCTCGATGTCCATAAGGGTCTTGGTGCAGAGCAACGAGGAGGCTGCATCGCGAAGATCAGCACTTCGGATCTTCACAAGATCCTCCAGTTTTGGATGGGTGCCACGAAGGCCGATTTTGGCCATTACCAGCCGGGAACCCATCGTGCCGGCAACATTGACAGTGACTGGATCCAGCATCTCGGTCTTGTCCGAGCCACCCCCATGCCCTCCGGCGTCCGATGATTGCCCCCCCTTGCCTGAATCCGGCGAATGGCTGGCTGGGTCTGCATGCTTATCTCCATGGGAGGAATCCCCAGCAGTTGCAGAATTATTATCGTGACCACCTTCGACAGGTGCGGTGGCGGCAGCGGCGGAATTTAACCGTGGCAGAAGCACATACTGGGTCATCGCGAAGGCCATCACGGGCAGTAGCACGATGTTGAGAATTAACGGGAGCATCGCCTTGATGCCACCGGACGATTCGGATTTTGAACCGTCGTTTTTGTCTGAGGCGGGTGCGGCCATGGCGAGAAAAATAGGTTGAGTCAGGGCATCAACGCTTCAGGTTGATTAGCTCCTGAAGAATTTCATCCGAGGTGGTGATGATCTTCGCGTTGGCCTGATAGCCGCGCTGGGTGACCATCAAATCTGTGAACTGGGTGGCCAGATCGACATTAGCCTGCTCCAAGGATTGCCAGCGGACTTGCCCCCGCCCGGCCTGTCCTGCGGTGCCGAGGCCCACGGGACCCGCGGCTGCTAGGTTGCCAAAACGGTTGTTCCCCACCTTGCTGAGGCCATTTATGTCCCGGAATGTTTGGACTTGGATCTGAGCAATCTTGAGGGGATCTGGGGGGGTGGCAGGGGGTGGCACCAAAGTGCTTCGCAATGTTAGATTTACATCACCGTTCGACTCAATGCGCCACGAGACCGCTTCGGTGTCGGCCGGAAGCGCAGGAGCGGTCGGGTTGAGGGTGATTTTGATGTCGCTAGAAACCCCGGGTGACCCAGGAATCTCTCCCTGAACACGCATCCCTTCAGACGTGGTCAGAAACCCATTGGCATCGGCACGAAAATCGCCAGCCCGAGTCGCATAGGTCGCATTGTTGGAGGTGTCCCGAACGAGGAAGAACCCGCTCCCGTCGATGGCCATGTCGTAGGGTTGCCCGGTCGAATCGATGTTACCCTGGCCGAAACTGCTGGAGACACTCGCTAGGGAGACACCACTACCGATCTGGGAGGCACTGGAATTGGTGGAGAACTCCGAGAGTCTCTGACTGAACACATCGACGCCTTGGGCGCGACCGGCACGAAAACCGACGGTGTTTACGTTGGCGATGTTGTTGCCGATGACATCCAGCTTGTCCTGCTGGAAACGAAGGCCACTAATGCCGCTATTGAGGGATCTGAGCATAGGTTTATCTGAGGTTTAGAACGTTTATTGAGCGATCGAGCCAAGGATTTGACCCAGTTTTTTTGGAAGGAGTTTGAGTTCGGCACCGCTGAGCGGCAGGGATGGGAACGTGTCGGCCTTGGGGGGCGCATCCGATCCTGCAGGCTTCAAATCGGGCCTTTCCGGAGCCCGAACAATGTTCACTCGGGACAGGTCGTACGGCACATCGCCAACGACGAGCTGCGGATTTCCCCCATTGAATCGCACCTCAGTCACCAATCCCTCGACGGTCCTCTGGGTGGCAGGGTCTTGGAGGGACACCCATTGCCCTAGGAATTGATTGGCTTGGGAGCCCTTGAACTGAGTGCGCAGACCGGCGATGTCCGCCTGCATTAATCGGGTTTGGTCCAGCGTGTTGAACTGAGCCATCTGAGCGATAAAATCAGTGTCCTTTTGGGGATTAAGCGGGTCCTGGTAGGAGAACTGGGCAGCGATCAGCTTGAAAAAATCATCCTGGCCCAAAGTGCGGTTGGGCTTACGACCGGTGATCTGCGCTCCAGAAGGATCGGTCAACGCAGTGGACCCGGTGACACCAGGTGACTCGTAGGAGTTGGCGAGGGTTCGGTTGGAAGTATCGAGATTCATAAATTCAGGCCCAGGATTCCAAAAGAGGACGGTGAGCGGGCTTGATGGCAGCAGGCTTGAGGGCGGCGGGTTGGGCCGAACGAGCCTGATGGGATCGAGCCTTCTGCCCCGCCTCGCCACCCATCTCAGGGGCTGAGTCTTGAGCTGGCTGCTGGTTGCGCCCTCGCCCTCCGGAATGAGCCGATCGCTCATCGGCGGGATCCGAGGATGCCTTGGAGGAGTCCGGAGAGCCCTCTCGCTCCAGAGGGAGCAAATGAACCCCCTGGGTACGGAGCTGTTGCTGCAATTCGGGCCAACCCTCGGCGATGGCTTGTGCATCTCCCCGCTCGAGTGTGGCTCGAATTTCGACCCGCCCATCGCGACGCCGAAGCTCGACCCGCAACTCAGAACCCGCATCGGGCCGAAGGACCGCCGTCATCGATGCATTGCGCAACCGCTGCAGCAAAACCACCTCACCGGAGAGCTGATCCGAGAGCCGGGTGATAGACCGTGCTTGGGGAAGGGCAACCGCCTCTGCGGTCTCAGGAAATGGATTCAGCTCGCTGATCGCAGGAGCGAGGGACGGCATCCTCATCGAGGGATCGACGTCCCTAGCAAGAGACAAGGACCCGAGGGGTTCCGAATCCAAAGACCCGGCTCCGCGCCGCTGGGGCGCAGTCTCAGGGACTGAGGTTTGGAATCGATCGGAAGCCATCGCAGTTTCGGTTCTTGCATGAGTCATGCCAGACCGATTACGCGTCGATCCTACCTCCGCATCGCCCCTCTTCTCCGATGGGGTTGCACGGTCCTGAAACACCTGTTTTTCTGAGGTTTCTGGGTTTTTATCTGAGTTAGATTCAGAACCCACCCCATTGTCTAACGCCGCGTTGTTGGATGGTTCTCCCGAGCCCCCGTAGGCAATGTCTGCCGACCTTGAGGGAGGCAAGTTCGTCGGTTGCGGGAAACTTTTTGTCCCCTCCGGCATTTTCAAAACTCCCACAGCCTCCGGAACAACTTCCTCCGTGCCCCCATCGCGGGGGGCTGAAAGGGCAATTTCGAGAGACTGCCCACCGCTGCCCGAAGCGGGTTCGGCGATCACGACCGGTGCGACCTGTTCCCCAAATGATGTCCCCTTCGAAAGCAGGGTTTCCAGAGCGGGACCCACCGCTTCGGTTCCGAGCTTCGCCGGAGCTGCGGGAATTGACCGGAAGACGGGTTCTAGGACTCGACCAGAATCCGACCACGAATCCACTGAAGACTGTCTCAGCCTCGTGAAGCCGGACGGCAACCATTCCCGTGCGGCGACCTCCGGTCCTGAAACCGGAGAGAGCGCCACTGATGGGTTTTGAACCGAGACTGAGACTGGTTGGATGTTCAGTTGTGGAAACCCACTAGCGAGTCGCTCTGTATCAGGACCATTAAGCTGCGACGGGAAGCCCGTCTTGGCGGCTGGTTCAGACACCGTAGCCACAGTCTCTGGCATGGACCCAGGACTGGAGAGCGACCACCAACGTCCCGCAGCCGCCGAACCCCATCGGGCCGACCCCTCTTCGAGGGGCTCACCTGGACCAGAGATGACTGCGACACGCGGCACCGAAGGCGACTCTCCGGAGAGCACCGTCGATGCAGTAACCACGGACGGCGATTGCCCGGTCGAGACGTCGATGCAAACGGCACGTGGGACCGGCGATCCCGATGTTTTCCACTCGCTCCGCGAGCCGCGCGATGCTGGGCCCATGGGTCCGATCGGATCGGGCTGCGGTGTCTCTAAATCAACGCGTTTCCAGTTGGGCTCTTGCCCCTGAAACGGCAAGTCTCCTGCAACCGTTTCCGGAGGAGGAGTCGTGTCCGCGGCGATGGGCGTTGTCGACTCTTGAGGCGTTTGATTTCCGGCGCCGACCGAGCCGCCGGGGGGCCGCTGGAGAGCAGGTTGAGCTGCTGTTTGGCCGGCCAACGAGGAGCCCTGCGGGAATGGAGTTGGAGAAACCCCAAAAACGGTGCGAAGAGACAGCCTCCGACCGGAGGGAGAGGGCGGGCCTGAGGGTTGCGAACCCTCTAAAAAACCCGTTACAAGCGAGGACTCCGACACCGGAGTCATCACAGGGGGAACCCAAGGGGGTAACACCTCTGGAACTCGGGCCCAAGTGGGCATACCTCCATTCTCGGAGATCCCCAGACTCGACCCACCGGAGGTCACTTCATCGTTGAGACCCTCCTTAGGTTCTCGATTTGCCCAGAGAGACGCTTCGGAATCGTCCGCAACCTTCGGGGTTGCACAGTCACCCCGTCGCAGACCCCAGTGAGGCCTATGGGACGAGGCGGGTGTCGGACGCAAGTCCGAACCCACGAGTGATTGCACAACCCTAAATCCCTGTTCTGGTGGCACCGTTTTCTCGATGACCGTCGCAGAATGAGCCACCCCATTAGCCCCTCCCCCGAAAGACTCCGCTGTCTGAACCGGAAGCGCTACCAACGCCGCTTCGCCAACGGGTGAGGGCGGATGGACAAGCCCATCGCCGTGCATTGACGTCAGCGCTCCTGTGACCATCGACGCAAACAAAGACTCTCCATCCAGATTTTCTGGAACTCCGAGAGCTCCGGCTCCTGACACCGCAGCAACGGTTGGAAACAACAGCATCTCCACCCCCAGCGGACTGAGAGTGCTCATGACTTCTTGCCGGTGGGCACCAGTCGCAATTTATCCGACAAGACCGCTGCCAGTTTTGCCCCTTGGACACCGGTTTTGGTCAAAGCATCAAGAATGGGGGCGTTTTGATCGTCCTTCATCTGGCTCATGACCTTCACGACGAGCTTTTCGTCCAACTCCGCAAAAATCTTCGCGACACTAGAAGGCTCCATACCCGCGTAAGTCTTGGCCAATCGTTTCACATTGATGGCCTCGTCGTCCTGAATCCGGATCACTTGACGATCAATGTCGTCGCGCAAACGGGCCACCGACTGGGTCACGGACGCTAGTTCAGCACGTTCGGCCACCAACCGTTGACCCAACTCGTCCAAATCCTTCTGACGAATCTGGAATGAATTGCTCGTCTGCTTGAGGTATTCGATGAGGAACTCGACGTCCGTGTTGTAGTATTTCCAGGAAGGGGTGGTCCCATTGAGTTCATCTGCAGACTTAGCGGCCAAGGGTGCCCCTTGAATACCTTCTGATTCCTCGACCGCGGCAACCTTGGCAACCTTAGCTGGCGGCGGCGCTGGCGGCTTGTATCCCTTGAGAATCAAGCCGGCGGTGACAGCCAGATACAGCAGTGCGCCAACCAGAGATCCGACGAGGGGAATAGCGATGGATTTCACAATTTTCGAGAGCTTCCAAGGGCAGCGAAATCGACCGGTCGACGTCGCAAGGCCATTTCATCAAGATTCTTCTGATCTTCCTTCAACTGCTCACGTTGGTGGTCGACCAACTCCTTAGCACAGAATTTTTCAACCACTTCACGATCACGACGGCTTAGCAGAACCGCCTGGAGTGACGCTGCGCTCGCAGAGGTGGCCTCAACCACCTGCTGACGGCTCTCGTGGCACCGTTGTTCTAGCAACAGTCGGTATCCATCTTGTTGTGCGAGCCGAGAAGCCGGACACCCGCGCATCAAATCGGTCTGCACTTCCTGCTGATGACGGAATAAGGCTCCTAGGCACTCCTGAAACTGCGCTTCGGCTGCCTGACGGTTCCGAAGCGCTCGGGCGTGAACTTGGAGTGCTTCCTCTTCGCGACGTTGTCGAAGCTCTCTGAGAGCTGTGACTCGGGATCGAAATCGTTTCATCGTGACCGGAATGAGTGTTTTGAAATCAAGGTGTTCACGAGGATCTCCCTCCGTTCACGGCCGATTGAAGACCCGACCAGGCCTGGGCGGGAGTCACGCCCTGATCGACTCCCTGCCGAAGGAAACTCTCCAGGGGTTCCTTCAGGCGAATAGCGGCATCAATGGCTGGATTGGAGCCGGCCGCATAAGCCCCCAGGCTGATCAGGTCCGCGTTGCGCTTGTAGTTGGAAAGATGCTCGCGGGCCTGCCCGGCCAGACGGAGCTGCTCCTCAGAGCATAAATCCCGAGTAAGACGGCTGATGCTTTGGAGCACGTCAATGGCCGGATAGTGGTTCTGTTGCGCCAGAATGCGGTCGAGCACGATATGCCCGTCGAGAATGCCTCGAACCGTGTCTGCTACCGGCTCGTTCATGTCGTCTCCCTCGACCAAGACAGTGAAGAATGCAGTGATGGCCCCGCTCTGTCCTGAACCAGCCCGTTCAAGCAACTGGGGCAGGAGAGCAAAGACGCTGGGTGTATAACCCCGGGTGGCGGGGGGCTCACCCACCGCCAGTCCGATCTCCCGCTGGGCCATGGCAAAACGGGTCACCGAATCCATCATCAGAAGGACCGATTTTCCCTGATCCCGAAAATACTCAGCGATGGCCATGGCCGAGTAAGCCCCCTTTATGCGCATCAATGCGGGCTCATTGGAGGTTGCCACCACGATCACCGATTTGGCACGCCCCTCTTCCGAGAGATCCTTCTCTAAGACTTCTCGCACCTCACGACCCCGCTCACCGATCAAAGCGATGACGTTGACGTCGGCCTCCGCCTGGGCAGCCATCATGCCCAGGAGCGTGGATTTACCGACGCCCGATCCAGCAAAGATTCCTAGACGCTGCCCACGGCCGACGGGAATCAGCGTGTCGAGCGCCTTGATCCCGGTACCAAACACTTCGCTGATCCGGCGGCGCTGCAAGGGGTGGGGTGGGGGTGCCATGCACGGGGCTCGGAACACCGGCCTCACCGGTGGGAGAGCATCGATGGGCTCTCCCAGTCCATTGAGAACGCGACCCAGCAAATCTGCCCCCACAGGAACCTCCAAGGGGTGCCCCAGTGCGACGACCTCGGACCCGGGATGGATGCCATGGGTCTCAGCCAAGGGCATTAGAAGCACCCGACCCTGACGAAATCCGACCACTTCGGCCAACGCGTCGCCCTTCTTGTGGCCACCCTCGATCCGACAAAGTTCTCCCACGGCACAAAGAGGCCCCTCGCTCTCAATCACCAAGCCGATGAGTTGAACGACCCGGCCGCGATTTTCGACCACACGAGTACTCCGCACCCGCTCTAGGATGCCTCCCAATCGTTGCCCCGGCGATGTGCCTGAAGAGTTCATGATTCCATCGATTGCCGCAGCAGTTCGAGCTTCACCTCTCGGCGGGCGTCCACTGTCCCGAAATCGGTGTACACCAAGCAGCCACCGCGCCCGACCTCCGAGGACACTTCGAAGCGGAGTCGCTCGCCTCCAAGCTCCTTGAGTAGTACCGGGCTGTTGACCCCCTCAAGGAGTGCAAGATCTTCGGCATGGAGCTGCACCCGAACCCGACCCGTCTGGCGGAGCGAAACCAGCGACTCCTCCAAGGCAGCCTCAACCAAGCTGGGGGTGATCTCGATGCTGTTGACGACTTTGCGAGCCGTCTCCCAGGCGATGCCGATGAGCGCCTGCTCGCAGTCTCTCACCACCTGGGGAATCGTGTTCTCGAGCTGGACGAAGAGCCGATTCTGGAGATGCCGCAGATCGGCGCGCTGCTGAACCAGTTGCTCACTCAGAGCTCTTTCACCGTCAGCGACACCCCGCGCATAGGCCTCTTGCTCACGCAGACACCATTTGCGCTCCAATTCCGAGAGCGAGACCTTAATGACTTGGACCTCGCGGAGGGCTTCGACAAAGGCAATAGGGATCGAATCGGGTTTGAGTTGCATAATCAGGAAGAGGTAAGCCCTTCGTTGTCGGCCTCGGATTTACGGACTAGTTCGATGATGCGCATCTGGGCTGCCTCGATATCGCGCAGCTTGAGCGGCCCCATGAAGCTCATCTCTTCCTGCACCGTTTCGGCAGCACGTCTGGACACCGCGCTGAGAAGGGCTCCCTTGAGCGTGTCGCTGGCCGTCTTGAGGGCGACTGCCAGATCGCGCAAATCCACCTCGCGCAGCACCCGCTGGAGAACCGGGGTTTCCAGAGAGGCCACATCCTCGAAGGTGAACATCTTCTGGCGGATTTGCTGACCGAGCTCCGGATTGCGTTCCTCGATGTTCATCAAGAGGCTCTTGGTCAAATTCTTGTCGAGCGAGTTCAGCAAATTGGCAGCGCTCTTTAGTCCCCCGGTTTTATTGAGGGCGCGCGAGTGCTGGTTACCGAGCTTGCGATTGAGCTGTTCGACCACCTTTTCGACAATTTCGATAGGGGTCTCTTGCAGAGTAGCCAGCCGCTCAATGACCAGATCTCGCAGATCGCTCCGGAGCATGATCAACAGCTGGGAAGCCTTCTCGGGTGGTAGGTAGGAGAGGACCAGCGAGATCGTCTGCGGCTGTTCAAGCTTAAGCAGGTTAAAGATTTGCCGGGGGTCTAGTTCGACGATCTGCGTCATCGAGGAGACGGGCGTGCGGGTGGGCATCACCCGGCTGATCACCGTGGCCGCCTTGTAGAGGCCCAGGGCTTTTTCCAACATCGTTTGGGTGAAATCTAAACCGCCACGCAGGGAGGTGCTGGCGTGGATAGCTACATCTGTGAACTCCTTCAGAACCACGTTCTGCATCTCTATGGAGAGCATTCCCACCTTGGCCATCTCGGCACAGATGGCCTCCAACTCGTCGGGCTGAAGCACTCGCAGAAAGGAGATTGCGGTGTCTTCTCCCAGGACCACCAAGAGCAAGGCGATCTTCTGTGTCCGTGTCAGACGGGCAAAATCAGCGGGGCTCGAGGCCAGAATCTCGGGAGCTGGTGCAGCCATAGCAGATCACTTTGATTTTTCGGCACCGCGGGTCATCCAGGTACGGAGCGCGTGGGTCATATTGGTGGGGTTTTCCTTCATAAGCTGGTTCATCATGTCCGCAGTCATCACGAAGGGTTGGACTTCATCCGGTTCGCCGGCAGAGCCCGCCCTCAGGCCGGAGGCGAAGCTATTCATCTGAGATCCGCCATCCCCGGAGGCGGCACCGATTGGGATTCCGATAGGGATTTCATCGATGCTGGTCTTCTGGAAGATACGCCAGAACAAGGCCAGCACTCCGACACCCAAGAGCGGGAAAACTGAATCACGCGCGATCTCGATCCAAAGGCGCTGGCGCTCGCTCTTTTCGAGCCGCTGGGTCAACTCGAAGGCGGGTTGATCATTGAAGGCGATTTCTTCGACAGCCAGTTCGTCAACCCTTCCGTCCACGCTATTTGTGACAATGCCCAGGGCCGAGCGGACTGCAGAACGAATCTTGATCATCTCAACCGGACTGCGGGGTACGGCCACACGATTGGTCCCGGTCACCGTGTACTCGATGGGGATGAAGACCGCGGCCGAAATGCGCTTGGTAGAGCCTGGGATTTGACTCTGCGTCGTGGTGATCTCGTTGATCTCGTAATTGTTCTGGGTGACTTTTTTGCTCGTGTTGTTCTTGGTCGTCGGAGCAGTGCCGGCCGGACTGTTGGTGTCCGTATTAGCATTGGTCGCCGCACCCGGCGCTCCGACCGCGCCCGTTAGGGTCGAGCTCGTATTGTCGATGCGCTCGTCGGTGACCGTTTCCGTGCGCTTCACCTGACTCTCCGGATCAAACTTGGTCTCCTTCCGCTGCAGGCTCGTGTAGTCTAGGTCGACCGACACACGCGCCATAACCCGCGACGGACCCCCGACATAAGGGGCCAAAAACGACTCCACCTTTTTGGCTAAATAGTTTTCGTATTCGCGGCGTTGCTTGAGCTGCGATGAAGTAGCCCCAGTAATAGGATCATTATCGAAGGCCTCGGTCAGGAGGTTGCCGATGTTGTCGGTAATGGAGACCCCTTCCGGATTGAGCCCTTCGACCGCATTGGCAACGAGGAAGCGGATAGCATTCACCGTCGCGGCAGGGATGGGCACGTTACCCCGCAGCTTCAGGAACACCGAGGCGCTGGGTTTCTTCTGATACTCCACCAGTAGACGGTTCTCGGGCATTACGAGCATGACTTGGGCGGAATCGATGCCATCGACCCGTGAAATGGTCTGGGACAATTCCCCCTGGATGGCCCGCAGGTAATTGACCCGCTGCACAAAGTCCGAAATGCCGAAATTAGGCTTATCGAAGAGAGAAAACCCCGTCGTACCGCCACCGGGAATCCCCTTGCCAGCCAATTGGATGCGCAGGGAATGAACCTTGTCGGCGGGCACCGAGATGCTGCCGCCGCCCCGGACCTTGTACGGAATTTTGCCCTCATCGAGCGCATTGATGACCTTGGAAGCCTCGGCCTCGGCAAGGTTGCCAAAGAGAACAGTGTAGTCTTCACGGCTCGACCAAACCGCGATGCCGCTCAAACCGAGCAATACGACCAATCCGGCGAGGACGATCGAGACTCGCTGGTTGATGCCGATCTCCTTCCAGACGGAAGCCAATTGCTGCAGGAGTTCTTGGAAACTGTTGTTCATCACTTGGGGCCCTTAATCCTCAGACCTGCATCCGCATCAATTCTTGGTACGATTCGAGGAGCTTGTTGCGCACCTCGACCATCAACTGGAAAGAGACACTGGCTTCCTCCATGGCGATCATGGCTTGGTGCAGAGGCACTCCCTGCTGAGTGACCAAGCCGCGAACCGAATCTCCAGCGGCCACTTGCTTGTCAGCCACTTCGCCCACAAACCGACCCAGGGTGTCGGCAAAGGCATCTCGCCCCGAGACTCTCCCCAGCGAGGGGATACCACTCGGATTCACCCCCGTGGGCAGCGGCATCGCGTCCGGGAATGCCTTGTTGAACGGCTGTAGCTTTCCCATCTCCGAGTCGGGAATGAGTTTTCCCAAGTCTCCCATCCCCGCCTTCTGCAGAGACTCCATCCCGGCCTTGCCGAGGGGCGACTCTCGGAGGGCGGACGGATTGAACATTCGGAGTGCGGATAGCGCTTCCATGGCAGTGTGTCAGTGGAGGCTCAGCGCTTGCCGATCGCCATAGCCTGCTGGGCTAGTTGTCGAGCGTTCTTCACCACGGCGATGTTGGCCTCGAACGCCCGCGAGGAGGCGATGAGGTCCACCATCTCCTCGTGAACGTTGACGTTTGGATACCGAACATAACCCCGGGCATCGGCATCGGGATGATCCGGTTTGAAGACCTCACGAAAGGGTCGATTGTCGGACTCAACACGGCTCACCCGTATGGTGGAACCACTGTTTGCATTGGTGCCGGCATTGTTGACCAGAGTCTCGAAGACCACCTGCTTGCGCTTGTAAGGCTGCCCATCGATGGATCGGGTGACATTGGCATTGGCCAGATTCTGGGAGACGATCTCAATCCGGGTCCGTTCGGCATCGAGCGCAGAGCGGGTGCTTTGAATACTGGGGATGAGTTCGATCATAGGGAGGGGCTTCCGAAGGTTTAGCTACGGCCCGTGATGGCCATCCTCAGCTTGAGCATGGAACCGGTGATGAGTTGAGCTTCTAGGGTGTGGGCCAAGCTGTTCTCATTCATGGCCAACATTTCCTGCTCCAAATTGACGGAATTGCCGTCGCGATTGGAGGCAACGGCCATTGGATCGACCGAAAGGGTCGGGATCGGGATATTGGCGATCTGCCCCGGATCGTTGGCCTTCACCGCATTGGACAACTCCGCCTGAAACGACGGCGCCACATCGAGCCGCTTGTAGTTCGGCGTCTCAACATTAGCCAAATTGCCGGCGATGGCCTGATGGCGCAGCACCGTGGCATCCAAGAGCTTCTTGGTGACCACATAGTTGGACTGGTTGAACAGCGTTTGAATCATGGACTTGCCTCCGTACTCACCGTAAAGCAACGACCATGCCGACCAGAAAACCCCCCGTTTTGTTGGGTTTTATAAGAAGGATCTCCCGCAAGTGACGGGACCGGGGCGGAAGCGAAGTCCACCCATTCGTCTGCCTGGGCAAAACTTTCCGCCCGGCAACTTTAGAGCCACTCCACCGGCTCAGCGGTTGAAAAGGGCCACCAGAAGGGCCCCCAGGAGCCACAAGACGGCTACCGCGCCTGCCTTCCCCAGACTCGTTCGGGCTAGGCGGTGACTCAGGTGGTGAGTGTCACCCACCCAGAAGGGCTGCCCTCTCCAGGTACGCGAGACGACCACAAAGGCCATATCGATGAGGGGTACGGCTGCCACCGCAAACGCGGCCTTCCAGGACTGTTGGAGCCCGCCGTTGGAACTCGTAAACGGCCTCACAAACAGCAGCGCCAAGACAGAGATCCAATAGCCAACCCATTGGCTCCCAGCATCCCCCAGAAAGACCGAGGCGCGGGGATAGTTGTAGGGCAAATAGCCCGCCAGGCTTCCGGCGATGAGAGCCGCCCCGCAGGCCAACTCGAATTGACCCTGAAACAGCAGCGATGCAGCCGACACGGCGGAGGCCCCGATCAAACCGAGACCCGCACACAGGCCATTCATGTTATCGCTCAGATTGAAGGCATTGGTGACTGCCAGGATCCAGAATACCGTGAATGGCTGCCTGAGAATTGCCATCCCGTCCGGGACAGGCACCTGGACCCCATATATTGAGACCAAAACGGCGATCAATCCCTGCACAAGAAACTTCATACCGGCCCCGAGATCCCGACGGTCATCCCACGCTCCCAAAGCCAGCATGCCCACGGCTCCGGCGAGCAGCACTCCGAAGCGGCGTACCCCCTCGGCTCCGACCCAGAGGGATCCGACCTCCACGCGGCCCAGCACTCCTGACGATGCCAGGATCCAAATCAGCAGTCCGCCCAAGAGCCCTCCGGCCGATACGGCAAACCCGCCCGCCAGCGGAATAGGTTGAGTATGAATCTTCCGGTGACCCGGATCATCGACATGACCCCATCGACGGCAAAGCGCCTGCCACAGCGGCAACGAGACAGCCGAGATGGTGAAAGTCACCCCGAATGCCCCGAGCACGGTCAATACCTCGGATTTCATCGAAACGAGCCTCCCGCCCCATGGAGCAGGCGGCGGTACAAAGCATCCAAGGATTGGACGAGTGCCTCCTCCGAGAAACGCTCCCGCACCCAAGACCGCCCGGTGACTCCCAGTCTCCGGGCCAACTCCGGATCCCCCGCCAACCGGGTGACTCGATCCACCAAACCGGGCAGATCTCCCGGTTGAAGCAAAAAACCTGTCTCCAAATCCCGACACACCTCGGCGGCTCCGTCACAATCGAAGGCTATCACCGGTTTTCCGGCCGCTAGGGCTTGAGGCAGCACCCGAGCCAAGCCTTCTCGGCGCGACAAGTGCACCAGAACATCCATCAAGCCCAGATATCGGGAGACCTCCGAAGGCGGCACCAAACCCGCAAAAACAAACCGTCCGGCCAAGCCGGGCATTGTGGCGGCCATGGTCTCAAAGCGCGCACGCCAGGGACCATCACCCAGCAACAGGAATCGCACATTAGGGACTCGTCGCACCATCTCAACGGCGGCGTTGAACAGCTCATCGTGTCCCTTGAGTTGGAAAAGACGAGCCACCTTGCCCACGACAAACTCACCGGGGCGGATCCCCAGTCGCTCGGCCAGTTGTAGATCTCGCTGAACCCCAAGGAACGGAGCTAAATCAAAACCACTGAAAATCCGGGTGTACTGAGCTGAATCACCGATGCCGGCGTCGAGGTATTGTCGGGTCATTGCCTCAGCGACCACCACAAAATGATCGGTCTGCCGCCCGGCGGCCCGTTCTGCGCCCCGGAACATCGCATTGGCGGCTGCCCCCTGAAACGGGCCAAAGCTCGGTCCATGGATGGTGTGGATCACTTGCGGAACCCCAGCATGGCGCGCTGCGAAACGTCCAACGATGCCCGCCTTGCCGCTGTGGGTGTGGACGATGTGTGGACGGGTGCGACGGAAATGACTGCGCAGCCGCAGGTAAGCCAGAGCATCCATCAGCGGGTGGACCGGTCGAACAAGACTCGACTCCAAACGCAAAAGTCCGGGCACCGCCCGGGCGATGGGTTCGAGGGAGCCTTCCGGTCCACTGGTGAGGCCCGAGATGAGTTCTACCTCCCAATCAGAAATTCGCCCCAAGCCAAGAACCGAGCTGAGCGTGTTCTCCTGCGCCCCGCCGACAATCAACCGAGTGATGACATGACTCACACGCATGGGCTCAACAGGTCGATGGCCAGCGTTCCCAATGGTGCCGGTGGCCCTTGGGATTAGCGCGATGACTTCAGGGCGGCCAGTCGGCTGATAACATTGGTCAATTCAGCCGTGCCCTTCGGAGCTAACTCGAGATAGCGCTCCAATTGCTTCTGCTCCTCCGACGACTGGTTTAATTGGTGAGCTATCTCGGCCAAACCAAAGCGAACCTGAAAGGTCTCGCGTCCGCCCTTGATCAAGCGCTCGTAATCGGCACGCGACTCGGGCAGTTGTTTGAGCATCAGTCGAGCGATGGCCCGATTGACCCGGGCCACCGAATTGTCGGGCTCCTGGTCGAGAACCTTGGTCAGGGCCTCGGATGCAGGCCCGTACCGACCCAGTTGCATCAGAATGAGCCCACGACGGGACGCAGGTGCTGGATCCAACTTCGCAACCTTTTCCCAAGACTCCGTCATGGCCAAAGACTCGTTGGTCTTGCCCAAAAGTAAGTAAAGGTAGGAGAGGTAATCGTAGAGATCCGGGTTGTTGGGATTGAGGCGCCGAGCCTCCTGCAAGAATACCTCGGCCTCCTGCAATCGGTTCAAGGCGATGAGCACACGGCCCTCGGATTCAGCCAGACCGGATTTTTCCACCGGAGTCCAGTTGGCACGGGAGGGATCGGCTTTCAACCCATTCAACGTGTTGGTCGCCGAAGCCAAATCTCCAACGGCCAGAGCCGCCGCGATGAAGCCAAACTGGTTAAAGTGATTGGTGGGTGACAACTGGGTGGCCCGAGCAAAGCCCACCGCGGCCCGACGCACCATGTCGTCCTTCTGAGCCAGGAGCGCCGATCCAAAGATGCGAAGGAATTCCGGCTCATCCACCGGGCCATGCAAGTCGAGCAATCCAGGTTTTCCGTCCCAGAGTTTGACGAGGTCCGGCGAGAGGGGTTTGCCAGCAACCAAAGCACGGTTCACCTCCAGATTAACCCGCGCCGCGGCGTTTTCGACGTTCAAGCGAAGCGCCTCGGTGAAAAGAGTTCCAGCCTCCTTCAGACGACCTCCCTCCTGAAGGAATACCCCAGAAGCATTGACGGAGCGGGACCACATCGCGGCCACGATGACCGCGTTAGACGAGCCTCGAGCGGCATCCCGAACCACCGCATCCAACGAAGGCTGTACCTCACCCCAAAACCGGCGCACCTGATCCAACTCCGCCTCATTGGCTGCGCTCGGCAGCAATGCTTTCCGAGGCAGAGCGCCGTGCAACGATCCAACCGGCCGAAAGTCAAACGGCTCGGCAAAGAAGCTAAAGACGGTCGACGCAAAGAAGGTCTGATTGCTTTGAGCGCCCCGGGTAGCCAGCGTGAGCCATAGTCCTGCAATGTTGTCTTTGGCTGTGGCGATTTCACGCAATGCCGGCCAACGCTCCGCATACCGACTCGCCAAAAACTGTCGGTACACCCGCACTGGGGCCAGACGGGTATTGACCAACAAATGCCCACCGTTACTGGCCAGCGTCTCATTCCCGGCCGACAGGGCCATGAACAAGGTGGAGTCATCGACAAACACCAACCCCGGAGCCCGGTGGAGCGGAGCGAGCATGGTGCGCGAGTAATCCCGAAGACTGGAACCATTGTCGGCCAAGATGATCTTCCAGTTTTTGGCAACCAAGGCCACAGGAACCAGAAGCGTCAACGAAACCACCAAG
>SXXZ01000079.1 GCA_005789375.1 Verrucomicrobiales bacterium
AGCCCCGATTTCGGCCCCGATCATCCGGAGGTCATCAAATGGTCCTTGCAAATCGCCAAGCTGGATGAGCAGTTGGACGCGACAGTCCAGGGTATCCTCAGCGGCATGCGCTCCACTCTGGAGGCCGAGAAGGCAGCGATGGAAAATCAGAAGACCTACCTCCAGGAAACCATCGAAAAGAATTCTCAGGACACCCAACGGTTCCGGCCTTACATCGTTCAGCGCAACGAGTTTGAGAGCGCCCGGCGCATTCGCGACGGCATTAAGATTCGTGTCGCGCAAGAAGACATCGACCGAGATCTCAGCAGCACCTCGTCCGTTGAGACCATCAACGAAGCCCTTCCCGGCACCAACCCAGTTCGGCCGAAGAAGGCGGTTAACATCACCATCGGCGTGGTCTTCGGTTTGATTCTTGGCATTGGTCTGGCCTTCTTCATCGAATACCTCGACACATCGGTGAAGACCATCGATGACGTGGAGCAAGCGTTGCAGGCGCCGGTGCTCGGGGTAATTCCTCAGAATGTTGGAGCCCTTATGTCTGAGGGAGCTGATAGCCCGCATGCTGAGGCTTATCGAGTCCTGCGGACCAATATCCTGTTCTCCCGTAAAGACACCAATTGGCGAACGATGACTGTCGTCTCCGGCGGAGCCGGCGAGGGC
Source organism: Verrucomicrobiales bacterium (assembly GCA_005789375.1). The sequence continues at coordinate 661 of SXXZ01000079.1, forward strand.
AAGTCTACCACCATCTTCAACCTGGCGACTGTCTTTGCTCAAAACGGCAATCGAGTGCTCATCGTAGACTCCGATCTTCGCCGTCCCAGCCTCCACAAGATTCTCAATGTTGCCAACAATTTGGGGTTGACCAACTACCTGCTGAAGCAGAACCGCCTCGAAGAAGTAATTCAGACGACGCCGGTCCCGTCTCTGGACTTTATGCCCTCGGGGCGTCTGCCGAGCAGCTCCATCGGTATCCTCAATTCAGCGGCCATGAAGGAGTTCATCGCCGAGGCCAAGAGTCGGTACGACTTCGTGTTTTTCGATTCACCGCCGATCATGGGCGTCAGTGACGCTTCCATTTTGGCCAGTGAAGTGGACATGGCCGTGTTGGTGGTCCAGTACCGCAAGTACCCGCAGCAAATGACCCTCCGCGCCAAGCAGATGGTCGAGAAGGTCGGTGGCCACCTCTTGGGTGTTGTGTTGAATAATATCAACATCAGCCAGGACAGCTACTACTACTACTACAGCGGATACTACTACGATTACTATTCTAAGAGCGAAGACAGTAAGCCAGAGGGTGAGCGGAAGTTGTCCAAGAAGAAGAAGGCCGATGCCAAGCCGGCCGAGATAGCCGTTGTCGGCTCAGAGTCCAAGGCTTCTGAAATAAAGCCCGGTAAGGAGACCAAGTATTGAGCCGCTGTCCGGATGCCTATAGACTCCGCGAACTTATCAACATGATGCTTCGATTCGGTCAAAACGGGATGTGTGCGTTGGTGCTGCTGATGGCCGTTCTCTGGGGCGGTTGCCAGACGGGCACCGGACAAGCCACTCCTCAGACTGCCACTGCGGCAACAGCCCCCGCTGTCCCTGCAACGGGCGCCAACGGCGGGTTCAGCATCGACCGCATCGCTGTGGGCGATGTGATCCGCGTGATGTATGAAGCCTCGGTGCCCATCGCCCCGACCGAGATCCAGGTACCGGAAACCGGGTTAGTTACTATCCACATGGGCGAGCAGGTGCAAGTGGCCGGGAAGATGGCGGCCGATGTCTCCAAGGACATCCGCGACCTGTTCACCGTCAAGAAACAGATGTACAAGCGCCTCTCGGTGAACGTTCAAGTGCTAGGTCGCACGGTCTCCGTGGGCGGAGAGGTACGGACGACCGGTTCCTTTCCCTTTGAAGGCGGAATGACGGTGCTCAAAGCCATCAACCGTGCCGGTGGTTTCACCGAGTACGCCAATCGTCGTGAGGTTCGCGTCACCCGCGTGAACGGCCAGCAAGTCACTGTGGACTGCAAGGCGGCGATGAAGAAGCCGGAATTAGATGTCCCCTTGTACCCGGGAGACCGCATCGAAGTGGTCCGTAGCATCCTCTGATCTTCGAATTCCGGTTCGCCAGTAGGAGACGGTGAGGAAAAGCGGGCTCAGGAAATCAGGCTGGAACCCTTCCGCGGCGCGCAGCATCCTTTTCAGATGTTCGAGCTGCGTCTCCTTGGCTCTCCGGGCCATTCCTGGAGCGGCGATGTTTTAACCATTGGTCGGGATCCCTCAAATGGTTGGGTGTTGGCCTCCTCGGGAGTATGGCCCCGACACGCCGAGATTCAGCGGGGGCCCGATGGGCGCCTGACGATTCGCAGTCTCGGTGACGCGGTGGTGGCCATCAACGGAGTTCCAATCCGCGAATCCATCTTGCGGTGGGGTGATGCCGTTTCGCTCGGCGCGACCAGCGCTCGGTTTCATTTGGCTGCACCCACTCAGCGGGGTTTGTCCGGCTGGGAACGAACCCTTTGGATCACCTTGGGTCTTAGCTGGGTAGCTCAGGCCGGTCTTCTGGTGTGGTTGCAAAGCTGATAGCGGCCGGTTGGGACCTCGGCCCCAGATCACGTCCCGAGCCAAGGTCCAAACCAAAGCCTAAAACAAAGCCTAAAACGAAGCCCAAAATCCCGCGGGATTCTTGGGTTTTCCCTGGTGTTTTGGGGTCAAATCTCAGTTGAGATATGTGGGATGATTGGGGCTGGGGCTGTTGTTTTGAAAGCCCCAACGGGGCGCGGCATACCAGCCCAGGGTGCAATCCTCGGAAGAGAGGTTCCCAAGTTTTGGTGTTCTGAAGGAACGCGGCCTATTCCGGAAAGCCAAGACCGCACGGCTGTTATGCGGCGTTCCTTCAGAACGCGCCGATTCCATCGGGTTATACCCAGGGATGAACTCTGGTTTGGTATGTGCGGTTCCGTTGGGGCAGAGGATAGTGTTCCGTATCAGGACGGGTTTAGCCCGAGGCCAAAGCCAAGTCTCTCAAGTCAGCTCGGATGGACTCATAACTCACGGCGAACTTGGCGGCGGTCGGGTCGGGGGTCTTTCCGTGGCGTTCGCAATATTGGGTGTAGGCACCGGTCCACCAATTGGAATGCTGAGTGTATCCCTCTGAACGCCACCGTTCCCAGTTCATCAGGACCTTGCTCCAGCAAGCGTCCCCATAAGCCACGGCCTCGTGCGGCGAGGGCATGTCGGAGACGTACCAGTCCCGGCCGACTCGGGCATGCAGCACTTCATCGGCCCAGTCAAAATCCTGAAAGGTGGCCGCTAGTGGGCTCCCCGACATAATGGCGGTTTCCCATTCGTGTCGTTTACCGGTCTTGGGCATGAGTCCCTGTTCGATGAAGTAGAGTACGGCATGCCGCTCCTTCGGAGTGAGCTGGGTGTTTAACCCGAGGGACCAAGTGAAATTCACGGCCACCTGCTTGGGCCAATCGATACCGGCACTGGTGAAGCCCACCTCGCCCATCATCGCATGGCGCGCTTCATCCCAGAGTTGGCGGCTCATATCTCGATAGTAGCCCCAGGGTTTGTCCGGTGTTTGAGTGATGATGCTGGCCATCATCTCTGGCACGTCGATTTCTCGCAGCCGCTTGTAGTACATCATCAGCACCTTGGCCTCGGCCGGTTGCTTTGGATCGTAAAGAAATACCTCTGCATTGACTCCCATGTTGTAGGGATCAGGGAAGCGTTCATCCCGTTGAGGCCGTGGATCATACTGCCAGGGCTGCGCGGAATGCAGGCGCGCCGGCAAGGCCGCATCCGCACCAGCTGTCGAGGTGCCATCTAAACCGCTGGCTGCTGCAATGGCTTGTCTCAGGAGGCTCAATGCAGGCTGCACGGCAGCTCGGTCGTCGCCGGAGACTAGGCTGGAGATGGCCTTGCGGCCGTATTGATGCAGAGCCTCCAGATCGAGCTGGGCGATGCGCAGGAGGCGCACGGTGGGTTGATCGGCCAGGGGGTGGGCATTGGCCACGTGGTCCGCCATCGTGCCCAACAACGCAGGCAAGACGATCTCGTACAATCCGAGGAGCAGCAGGTCGCGGGGGGCCGCCTGCAGTTCGTCGAACACCAGGGCCAAGCCTTCATGTGGAACTTTATCCAAGCCGAGTGGGGGTTCGCGCATTTCACCGACCCGAGCCCGAAGCGCACTGACCTGTTCGGCACAAAGCCACGCCTGATGGCTCCAGGCCATTTTGAGTTCGTAGATCGGCTCAGCGGTAATTCGCGCCGTCAGGATGCCGTGGATGCGGCGCAGGACGTAGTGGTGACGTTTGAGCCGCCGCACACTCTGATCGACGGACAACCCGGGGCGTTCAGCGTCAACGAAGGAGCAAAGACCGGCCAAGGGTGGCAGGTTTCGGTGCGTCTGATAGCTGGCTGTGAACGAGCTTTGAGGAAAAAGATCGATGGGCGCATTCATGGCTTTCCTGAGGTTCCAGAGAGGTAAGTCCGGCAGAGGGATGTGGCAATGATCCGGTTAAATGATCAGAGGGATGGGAGCTGGCCTCAGGCCGGATCGGAGGGCTTCCAGTCGATGAGGCGCAGTTGTAGAAAGCGCCGTCCTCCGTAGTCGCCAGCCTCGGGGATGACGGCCAGGTCGAAACGACCTTCGGGAACCGGGCGATCGCCAGCCCCCCACCAGACGGTCTCGACGGGCGTGCCTCCGTCGGTCACCCAAAATTTCCAGTGCTGTTCTTTCAGGCGCTGCGGTGGGCGGGCATGGGTCAGGCCGCGGATGGCCAGTTGCACCACCGGGTTGCCCATTCCGAAGGGCTCCAAGCGCCGGAGGTCGGCCACCACCGGCAGGCTCAAGGATCGTAGCGCAATGGATGCATCGATGCGGACCTCGGGCTGAAGGTGCTCGGGGCGAAGTCGTTCCCGTGCCAGATCGTTGATGCGCTGGCGAAAGGCCTCCACTCGCGCTGGCTCGATGGAGAGTCCGGCGGCCATGGCATGCCCTCCGTGCTTCTCCAGCAAGTCGGAGCAATCGCGAAGAGCCCCCGCCAGGTCGAACCCGGAAACGCTCCGGCCGGATCCGCGCCAGAGGGTCCCATCACCGCCCAGAATCAGGGTTGGGCGGTGGAATTCACGCAGCACCCGGGAAGCGACAATTCCGACCACTCCGATGTGCCAGAAGGAATCTCCCTCGACGATGACCAGATCGCGCAGAGGATCGAAGCGGCTCCGTACGCGTTCTCCAGCCTCTTGGGCGATACGTTTCTCGACCTCTTGGCGTTCGCGATTCTGCAAGTCGAGCACCTCGGCCAGACTTTGGGCTTCGGACTCACGGTCGCAGAGCAGCAGCCGCAGGGCATCTTCCGCGGTCTCTAGGCGTCCGGCGGCGTTGAGACGAGGTCCGAGTTGGAAGCCGACCTCATAGACTCCCATCGGGCTGCGTGTCCGCGAAACCCGCTTGAGCGCCTGTAATCCCAATCGCGAAGTGCTGTCGAGGCGCTCTAGTCCGGCGTGCACCAGAATGCGATTTTCGCCGATCAATGGAACGAGGTCTGCCACGGTGCCCAGTGCCACAAGGTCAAGCAATGTCTTGAGGTTGTAGGTGTCAAACCCAGCTAGGCCCAATTCGCGCCCGTGCTTAACTAGGGCGTGTGCCAGCTTGAAGGCCAGGCCCGCTGAGCAGAAGGGGGCGATAGCCGCCTCCGGGGAACGCAATGGGTTAACCAGGGCTAGAGCCGGTGGCAACGGGTCGCTGAGCTGGTGATGGTCTAAAACTAGGACATCGACTCCGCGACTGTTGAGCCAGCCGATTGCCTCCACCGCGGTTGAGCCGCAGTCGACGGCCAGCAGCAGGGAAGTGGGGTGACGGGCTAGGCAGTTTTCCACGCCGGCCTGGCTCAGTCCATAGCCCTCGTCCCGGCGGTGGGGTAGGTACTGGGAACACTGCCATCCCAGTGTGGTAAAGACCTCTGTTAGGATGGCGGTCGAGGTCACTCCATCCACATCGTAGTCCCCGAAGATCACCAGTGATTCGTTTCGCTCTCGGGCGAGGAACAGCCGGTCGATCGCTAAACGGATGTCGGGAAGGACCATCGGGTCGGACAGGGATTTCAGGCGCGGGTCGAGGAAGGCATCGGCGGCCTCGGTGGTCACGATTCCTCGATTGACCAGGCAGGTGGCCACCAGGCCTGAGAGCCCTCGTTCTCGACGCAGGGCTTCGGTGCATTCGGGAGATGGGGTCGCCATGACCCAGCGGGAATTCAAGCGAACGAACCCCTCCTGCCCTGGCGATGGAACAGGCCAAGGTCCAGCGCTAATGCGCCAAGGACGAAGGTGCAGAAGCCTGCCCAATGCCCGATGGAGAGGTTCAAGATGGGAGCCATGTTGGAGTCGCGACCCGAGAGAGTTGACTCAGACTCAGAAACGGCATCGATGCAAGTTTCCGACACGGCGCATCTCAAGTACTCGTGGGGCCGCGGGACCGATCCTGCGCGCGCAGGGAACGTTGGGACAGGAGGAGCCTTCGCGCTTGTGCGCGAGGGAAATTAAGGGTGTCGACGTTCCAGTGCTTGCTCCGGCTCAGTCCCGCTGCCTTGTGGGCGAGGTGGTGGTGGGCTTTGGTAAATGAGGGGTTGCGGTCTCGAGGAATGCGGAAGAAAGATCAGTTAGACATGGCTGGACGCTCAAAAAGCCCCCATCGCGGACCTTGGGTTCGCTGTCTGGCCTTGCTTGGATTGGTGGCTTATCTGGGCGGCATGGGTTGGTTCATGACTCTGTGCACTGCTGCAGTGGCCTTGGTCGATGGGGAACATTCGGTTCGCATTGAATCCCGGCAGCAGGGTTTTTTTGTGATTCTGGGGCATGACCGTTCGGCTCGACATCCTGAGCGGACTCATTCCCATGACTGGATCGCCGATCTGCTGACTTCGCTGGCCTCGGACTCCCTTACTTCAGGGGGTGATCATGTCATCGACCTGGACCGCGATCTCGGTCTGGCTGCCCGTTCCGGTGAGGCCTCCCTTCGTGATTTGATCGCACGGAATGCGACCGGTTCAGTGATCACTGCGTTTCCGATGCCTGCCGTTGCTCTATCGAGCGTGCCGCGCCGTCAGGCTTCTATCGGGGTCCAGTCGACTTTGGCGCCTTCCCTCTGCGTCAGTCGCATCCACGTGCTCCGCTGCTGAGCCGATCGGTCGGTTTACTCCAGTCCACGGGTTTCATTTGTCTGGAATCTGTGGTCTCCCAATGGGCTGCGATCCGCCGAGTCGTGGCCCGAAGATGGTTTCCCGTTCGGCACACCCTCCGTTTTGATTGCTCATGAACCCGTTGATTTATCGTGTGTTTGGCTCCCTGGTCGGGATTGCCACTGTCCTTAGTCTTTCTGCGGCCGAATCTCCGGTGGGGATCACCCCGGACGCCCTGGTCATCGAGGCTCTAGAACACAATGCCGAACTGGGCTTTTACCAGGCCCAGCTCGAGGGGGCCAAGGCGGCCACTCGATTGGCGGGCCGACTTGATTTACCCAAGGCTGAATTTCAGGTGGGTCAAGTTCGCAGCAAGAACCTCGATCAGTCTATGGCTGGCGAGGGAGCAATGTGGTCGGCTTCGGTTCGGCAGAGCTTTGAGTGGCCTGGCCGTCTGGGGCTGCGAAAGGCCATCGCCAATCAGGATGTCGCTCTGGCGACCCTCGGCCTTGAAGCGTTTCGCCGCGACTTGTCAGGCAAGGTGCGCGAGAACGCCTTTGGACTGGCCAGTGCCGAGGAGAAATCTCGCGTGGCCAGCCTCGTGGCAGACCGATTTCGAGCTCTGCGCGAGGTGCTCGTGCACCGAGATCCTGCGGGCATCGCTCCACAGTTGGAGGTGCGCATCCTCGAAGCGACGGAGTTGACGCTTCGCCGCAGGGTTTCGGAATTCGTGCTGGCGGTGGATGCCGAGCGGGTGCGGCTGAACCTCCTCCGGGGAGCTCCCCTCGAGGCCTCTTTTCAGGTCCAGCGGGACATCCCCAACTTGCCGCAACGACCGGCTCTCGATCACCTCATGGCCGCAGCAAACACCAATAATTTTGAGCTGCGTACACGTGCTGCCGAGTTGGTTCAGCAGGGTTTTCGGGTCGATTTAGCCCGCAATGAGCGCTGGCCCGCCTTCGAGGTGGGGCCGATGACCATGGGGCAGGATGGCAGCACCCTCGACCGGATCGTGGGTGTGGGCGTGGCCTTCCCGTTGCCGTTGTGGCGTCCTCGCACGGCCAATATCGCCGCCACCGAGGCCAAGCGGCAACAGGCCTCCGCCGTCCTCACCGTTGCCCGGCGCGAGGTAGAACGTCGGGTGGTGAGCGCTAGCCGCGGTTATGATTCCCGACTCGCCGAATTGGCCCACTGGCGGTCTGACGTGGTGTCCCAGTTCGAGTCAGCCGCTGAATTGGCGGATCGCCATTATCGGCTTGGAGCCGTTCCGGCCACGATTTATGTCGAGCTTCAGAAGCAGTACCTAGATGCGGTCGAAGCCCACCTAGATACTCGCCGTGAGGCTCTGGCTGCGCTCCTCGAACTGGAGCAGGCCACCGGTCTGAATCTGATCCGCGCTTCGAGCACCCAACCGGCCCGGCCATGATCCAACGACTCCTCGAATTCTCCCTGCGCCAGCGGGCGGTTGTCTTGTTGGTGACGGCGGCCTGGTTGGTTGTCGGCATTTGGTCGGCGCGGGAGTTGCCGATCGATGCTGTCCCCGATATCACCCAGCCGCAGGTCCAGATTAATACCCAGGTGCCGGCCCTAGCGCCTGAGGAGGCAGAGGTGCTGGTGACCCAGATTTTGGAACAGGAAATGGCTGGACTGCCACAGCTCCATGAATTGCGTTCGCTCACCAAGTACGGGTTGTCGCAGGTCACTCTCCAGTTCGAGGATGGCGTGGATATTTACCGGTGCCGCCAACTGGTGGCCGAGCGGATCCAATCGGTCCGCGACCGTCTGCCAGCGGGAGCCGATCCAGCCTTGGCACCCATTTCCACCGGGTTGGGCGAGATCTTCTATTATACCTTGTCGTGGAGGGCCGATGCCACCAACCGCCCCGCTGATACTTTTGCTCAACTGCTCGAACTGCAGGAAACTCAAGAATTCATAGCCAAGCCGTTCCTGCGCTCTACCCCCGGCGTCGCTGAGATCAACACCATCGGTGGTTTCAGCCGACAAATTGTCATTCAGCCGGATCCGGAAAAATTGCGTGAGGCTAACCTGACGTTTGCCGAACTCGCCGAGACGATCCGTCGGAACACCGAGAACACCGGCGGCGGCGTCATCCATCGCGGGGGACGGCAGTTAGTATTCCGTGCGGCCACCAAGCCCACCACCCTCGAAGAAATTGGGAACCTGCCCGTGAAGTATGCCGCGGCTGTTCAGCCCTTGAGGGTCCGCGATTTGGCCGAGGTTCGCATCGATGCAGCACCCCGGACCGGTGCGGCCACGCAGAATGCCGAGGAAACCGTGCTGGGTACTGTGATGATGCTCATGGGCGAGAACAGCCGGATCGTCGCCCACCGCGTGGGCCTTCGGATTGCCGAGCTTCAGGCGCGTTTGCCCCGGGGGATCGAAGTGCAAGTGGTTTATGACCGGTCCAACTTGGTGGATCGCACCGTGGCGACTGTGAAGCGCAATTTGTCGGAAGGGGCCGTGCTGGTGGTCGTGGTGCTCCTGCTCCTGTTGGGCAACTTTCGCGCTGCGTTGATTGTGGCTTGTGCAATCCCGCTGTCGTTCCTGTGCGCGATGATCGGCATGGCTCGATTTGGGATCTCTGGCAATTTGATGAGCCTCGGAGCCGTGGACTTCGGTCTGATCATCGACGGAGCGGTGGTGATCGTGGAGAACATCGTTCGTCAGTTGGCCCACCGCCAACATCAGTTGGGTCGGGTGCTCACGGTCGAGGAGCGCCACCGGACGGTGCTTATGGCGGCCCGTGAGGTTGGATCACCGGTGTTCTTCGGGGTGCTCATTATTACCATCGTGTACCTGCCGATCCTTTCGCTGACCGGGGTGGAGGGGAAAATGTTCCGGCCGATGGCCCTGACGGTGATGCTGGCCCTGGGCGGTGCGCTGGCCTTGGCCATGACGCTCATGCCGGTGCTGGCTTCGTTCTTTTTGGGCGGCTCGGTGAGCGAGACGGAAAACGCCCTCATGCGCTGGCTCCAGCGTGTGTACTCGCGGGTGCTGGCGGTGGGCATCGCCGGCCGCGGCTGGGTGGCCGGCGGAGCGGTCGTGCTGTTCGTGGCTTCAGTGGCTCTGTTCCTGCGGTTGGGCGCGGAGTTCGTTCCGACCCTCGATGAAGGTTCTACCACCTTTGCTTTGTTCCGACCCGTTGGGCAGAACATCGACGACTCGGTTCAGGATCAATTGCGCACCGATGAACGCATACGGTCCCGATTCCCCGAGGTGACCCATATTTTTTCTCGGATTGGAACCTCTGAAGTAGCCACCGATCCCATGGCCCCCAACGAATCCGATTTCTACCTGAGCTACGCGCCGAGAGAGACCTGGCGCAAGATCGACGGTCGTCCGGCGACCAAGGATGAATTGGTGGATCTCATTCGTAAGGACATCGAGACCACGTTCACCAACACGACCGCGATCGCTTCTCAGCCGATTTCTATGCGTTTCAACGAGATGTTGGAAGGGGTCCGAGCCGACTTGTCCATCAAGGTGTTCGGCAACGATTTTGACCAACTCGATACCATTGCCGCCCGCATCAAGGAACTTCTGGAACCCCTGCCCGGGCACGACGAAATTGAGCCTGAGACGGCGGGCCGCAGTTCTATGCTGACTTTGAATCCGCGCCGGGAGGTTCTTTTGGCGCGGAACTTGTCGGCGAGCGCCCTCAATGAGGCGGTCTCGGTGGCGCTGGCTGGTCAGGAAGTGGGGCAATTCGCCCATGGGACCCATACTCACGGTATCGTGGTGCGGTTGCGGGGTGACTTGCGCAATGACGAGGCCCAGATCCGGGCGCTGCCGGTGCGGGTGGGTGAATCGGGCATGGTTCCGCTGGGCCAGTTGGCCGAACTCACGACCCTGGAGTCGGTCCAGCCCATCCGCCACGAGAGTGGTCGGCGCCGGGTAGCCCTCATGGTCAATCTGAACACCTCCGACATCGAGGGCTGGGTCCGAAGAGCACAGGCCCTTCTGGAGGAAAAGGTGCCGCTGCCCGATGGCTACATCATCGAGTTCGGTGGGCAATTCAAACGGCTGCAGGAAGCCCGTTCCCGGCTGATGATCGTTGTGCCATCCACGCTCCTGTTGATCTTTGGGATCGTCTTCATGGCCTTCGGTAGTCTCCGTCAGGCCCTCCTGATCTATTCTGGGATCCCGCTGGCGGTGACTGGGGGGGTCTTGGCGCTGTGGTTGCGTGGCATGCCCTTCAGCATTACTGCGGCGATCGGCTTCATCGCCCTGAGTGGCGTCGCTGTACTCAATGGCATGGTGATGGTCAGTTGCTTCAACCGCCTCCGGGAGGAGGGGTTGGGAGTGATGGAGGCCGTCCTTTCCGGTGCTGTCACTCGCCTGCGACCGGTGCTCATGACCGCAATGGTTGCCTCGCTGGGATTCGTGCCGACTGCCATGGCCACGGGGGCCGGAGCTGAGGTTCAGCGACCGCTGGCTACAGTGGTCATTGGAGGCATCCTTAGTTCCACCTTGCTGACCCTCATCGTGTTGCCTGTTCTCTATGGCTGGTTTGAGCGGGAGAAGCTTTCGCGTATCGAGAAAACCCCTCAGAAGTCTGTGCCGGTGTAGGAGTTTCTTTGGTGCGGCCACCGCGATAAAGGTCGGGTTGATATCACAGAATTCGTCCGCCACATTAGGGGTGGCATGAAGTTCATCCTCGCAACTCACAATGTCACCCTGACTGACGCCATCGAGCAGCATGTGCTCCAGCAAATAGACAAGCTGGAACACATTGACCGGTGGTTGATCGATGCTCGGGTCACGTTGGAGCGGGACCACGTGGCCCACTCGCCAGAGAAACAATACAAGTGCGGGATCCGAATCGGTGTTAGCGGCAACGATTTGTTCGCCGAGGATCGCGAGTCGGATCTTTATGCGGCCATCGACCTGGCTGTGAAAAAGCTCCAAGCGCAGCTGCGGGCTCGGCACAGCAAGGTCAAGGCCAAGACACACAAGCAGGCGGCTCGTCTGAAGGAGCGCCGTCGCGTCGAGCCCGCCTGATCCCTTGATCTTACGAGCCAGAACGGTGGTTCCGGTGACAGCTCCGCCGATCCACGACGGAGCAGTTTGGATTTCCGGCCATCAGATCCGGGCTGTGGGTCCGTGGTCGGAGATCCAAGAAATCCAGAGTGTGGCCAGCGGTCCCGTCACCGGTCCCGTCACAGATTTGGGCGCGGTCGCGCTCTTTCCCGGATTGGTGAATGCCCACTGTCACCTCGACTACACGGCCATGGTGGGTCTTTTGACGCCACAGCGGGAGTTCCCCGACTGGATCAAGGGCATCTTGACCCTCAAGTCCCAATGGACCGATGCGGAGTTCGAGGCCTCCTGGCTGCTGGGTGCCCGGCAGCAGTTGGAGACCGGGACGACCACCGTCGCCAACATTGAGACTCGGGCTCATCAATTGCCTGGACTGCGTGCGGCGACCCCGCTGCGCATCTTTTCTTTTCTGGAGATGACCGGCATTCGTTCAGGCCGTGAGCCGGAGCGCATTCTGGCTGAGGCTATCGATATCCTGAAGACCCTGCCCCCCAACCGCGGCGGTGTCGGGCTGTCACCGCATGCCCCTTATTCGACTTCTCCAGAACTTCTGAGGGTGATCGCCGACGCGGCCCGTCGGGATGGTTGGCGCATCACCTGCCATGTCGCGGAGTCGGAGCCAGAATTCGACATGTTCATGTACCGGCGAGGATCGCTTTTTTCGTGGCTCGAGAACCAGCGTCCCAGCGCCGACTGCGGACTGGGCTCACCGGTCCAGCACCTCCATAGTCACGGTCTGCTCGACTCGCCCTTGCTGGCCGTCCACGTCAACTGCCTTTGGGGCGACGATGCCCGTCGTCTGGCCACCCGGGGAGCCACCGTGGTCCACTGCCCGCGTTCGCACGCGTACTTTAGTCACCCTCGGTTCCAGCGCGAAGTGCTCACGGAGGCAGGGGTTCCCATTTGCTTAGGCACCGATAGCTTGGCCTCCACGAAGGCCACCCGCGAGGGGCCTCCGGTCCTTTCGTTGATCGACGAACTGCGGGCGATGGCCTTCGATGATCCGGGTCTATCACCCCGTCAGATGCTCGCCGAAGTAACAATTAATCCGGCGCGAGCCCTGGGCCTTAAGTCGGTGGTGGGAGAACTCAAGTCCGGAGCCTTGGCCGATCTCCTGGTGATTCCTTATGCCGGATCGCCGGCGACCGTTGAGGAGGCTTTGATCCACCACCGTGGACCGGTCGCAGCCACAATGATCGGTGGCCGCTGGGAATGGATCGGTCCCGGATGTTCCCTTCCTATTTCCAATTCTGGCCTCACTTCGAGCACTCTCGTGCGACACAGCCCATGAGTTCCACGTGCTCGCAGGCGATTTTAATCAGCGGGGCCGCCGGTGGCCTGGGGCAGGCGCTCGTCGCTGAGTTGGCCCGAGCCGGGCACCGGGTTTTTGCGGGCTGGCACCGCACCCCCTTGCCTCCATTGGCGCCCGGGGTGGAAGCCGTGGCGCTCGACGTCACCTGCGATGACTCCTGTGCCGCGGCGGCCGCTGTGGCGCTGGCGCGCTTGGGACGTCTCGATGCGGTCATTCATGCGGCTGGAATCACCCGGGATGCGCTCCTGGCGCGCCAGTCTCCGGACGACTGGGACGCGATTTTTGCGGTCAATGTCGAGGGTGCCCAGCGATTGGCCCGGGCCACCTTGCCCATCTTGGCCGGGCAGGGTGGGGGAGGTCATTGGATCACCATCGGTAGCCATGCGGGCCAGACGGGCTCCGCCGGCCAGACAGCCTACGCTGCATCCAAGGCAGCACTGAATGGCCTGACGCTCTCGTGGGCCCGCGAGTTTGCGGCGCACAATGTCCGGATCAATACGGTGCTTCCGGGAGTGATGCCCACCCCCATGACTGAGTCGTTGGATCCGGAGGTGATGCGCTCTTATGCCCAGGCCAACGTGCTGGGTCGCATCAACGATCCGTCCGAGGTTGCCCGATTCATCAGCTTCCTGCTGACGACCCACAACATCTCCGGCCAGGTCTTCGCACTCGACAGCCGGGTCCACCGTTGGGCGTGACCCGGCCGGCGGTTTCGGGCCATTGTCTGCCCATGCCCGAGCCGTTCGAGGAAACCCTGCGCCAGCGCTTGGAGGCGGTGCGTGCCCAGGGACTGTGGCGATCCCTGAGGCCCGTAGACCATCGCACGAAGTCGGAGTTGGAGACCGGCGGCCACCGGCTGGTTTCTTTCGCGGGCAATGATTACCTGGGGCTTTCCTTGCATCCCGCCGTGTTGGAGGCCGCGGCCCGGGCGGTCCACGAATGGGGCGCTGGATCGGCCGCCTCTCGGCTCATTAGCGGATCGCTGGGGGTGCATCATCATCTCGAGGAAACGCTCGCTGAATTCCTCAGCACGGAAGCCGCGCTGGGATTTTCCACCGGTCATGCCGCAGCCACCGGGGTGATCCCGGCCCTCGTGGGCCCGGGCGATGTGGTGATTGTGGACCGTCTCGTGCATGCCTGTTGCGTGGATGCGGCCCGGCTCTCCGGGGCGAAACTGCGAGTGTTCCGCCACAACGACCTCGACGATTTAGACCGCATCCTCCGATGGGCTTCAGCCTTGCCGCGCAATGATTCCGGCGGGCCACGAGTCTTGGTGGTCACCGAGAGCGTCTTCTCCATGGATGGGGATTCGGCCCCGCTGGCCGAACTGGTTGAACTCAAGGATCAGCACGGGGCCTGGCTCATGCTCGACGAGGCTCACAGCACCGGGGTGATGGGTCCGGAAGGCCGTGGCCTCGCGGCGCAGCTGGGATTGGGCGAGAGGATCGAAGTCCGCATGGGAACTCTGGGCAAGGCGCTGGGGGCTTCCGGCGGTTTCATTGCCGGCTCGCGGTCCTTAATCGATCTCATGGTGAACCGGGCCCGCAGTTTCATTTTCTCCACGGCTCCCGTTCCTGCGGCGGCGGCGGCTGCAACCGCCGCCCTCGAACTCATGATCACCCGGGACGGTGAGGAGGCACGCCATCAATTGCGATCGGTCGCAGCCGCAGGAGCCCGAGTGGTGAACCGGGCGTTCCAAGAGCTGTTGGGTTCTGCTCCAGCCGAAGGGTTCGTCGGCCACATCCTGCCGGTGCTCGTGGGTGACGAGGCCGCGGCCGTGGCTCTGGCGGATCGGTTGAGGGTGGCCGGAGTCTGGGTGCCGGCCATCCGCCATCCTACGGTGGCCCGGGGTTCGGCCCGCCTGCGTCTCACCTTCAGCGCCGCTCACTCCGCGGCCGACCTAGACTGTCTGGAGGAGGCCTTGAACCTGGCTTGCATCCAGACTCCTCCCACCCCTTTTTGAAGGATCCTCTGATGAACCGTCTGGCTCAACTCGATCACCGGTACGTCTGGCATCCGTTCACTCAGATGCAGGACTGGTTGCGCACCGAGCCCATCGTGTTGGTCGAAGGGAAGGGGGCGGTCTTGCGCGATGTGAAGGGTCGGGAGTATCTCGATGCCAACGCATCGATTTGGACCAACCTTCATGGTCACCGGAATCCCCGCATAGACGCGGCCATTCGACGTCAGCTGGACCGGGTGGCGCACACATCCGCCCTGGGGCTTGCCAGTGGTCCTGCAGCGGAGTTGGCTGAGCAATTGGTGCGACTGGCGCGGGGACCGAAGGGTCAGCCTCGGCTTGCGAAAGTCTTCTATTCTGACGATGGCTCCACGGCGGTTGAGGCGGCACTCAAGCTGGCTGCTGAGCACACGCGCCGCTGCGGGTTGGTCCGCAAACCGCGCTTTATATCGGTGAAGGGCGCGTACCATGGCGACACGATCGGGGCCGTCAGTGTGGGGCAAATTGATTTGTTCCATCGGACGTGGTCGTCCCTGTTGTTTCCCACGGAGTCGGTTCCCGCGCCCGGGTGCTACCGGTGTCCCTTCAATCGAGCCCGACCTGAGCGCGCAGATGCTCGGACCTACCGGAGTTGCCAGTGGGAGTGCGTGTCGGGCGTCGAGAAGGCGTTCGATCAGGCCCGCGCCCGGGCTCGGCCATTTTCGGCCTTGGTCGTCGAGCCGCGGATGCAAGGCGCAGCCGGAATGATCGCTCACCCCGAGGGTTGGCTGGCGCGTGTGGCCGAGATCGCTCGCGGCCACGGGACCTTGCTCATTGCCGATGAGGTGATGACTGGCTTCGGACGCACCGGCGTGGGCTCCCAGAGCGGAGACCGCTTCCATGCCTTCGCCACCCAGCACGAGGGCGTGGTGCCGGACCTCTTGGCTTTGGCCAAGGGACTAACCGGCGGATACTTGCCCATGGCTGCCACGCTCACGACGCAAGCCATCTTCGATTCGTTTCTCGGTGACTACGCCGATTTTAGGACCTTCTTTCACGGCCATAGCTACACGGGCAATGCCTTAGGTGCGGCCGCCTCCTTGGCTAGTGTGGGATTGCTGTCGGCCCCGGCCGGGGTACGTCGCCGTCGGGCCCTCGAGGTGGCATTCCAGACTGAGTTGGAAATCCTCTGGCGACACCCGAACGTGGGTGACGTGCGCCGAGTGGGACTGGTTGCCGGCATCGAACTGGTCCGCGATTGGCGCCAGCGCACCCCATTCCGGCTGGAGGAGCGGGCGGGTATCCGCATTTGCGAAGCCATGGCCCGTCGGGGTGTGCTCACCCGACCCATTGGCAACGTGATCGCCTTGATGCCGCCTTACTGCACCACCCGGACCCAATTGCGCCGGATGGTGTCGGCCTTGGCCGAATCTCTGGAGGAAGTCTTCCCGCCGCCATCAACCCTTTCCGCTCCGGGGTCTTGACGCGGCTGCACTTTTGCAACGGACTCGCTCGGACGATCCTGCTTCGGAGTCCCTGCTCCGATCCTCACGGACCATGAACTTTGCTGACCTGCGTTTCTGGGAATGCCTGCTGGCCGCCTTGTTGGTGGCCGCGGGATTCCGCAGTGCATTTCGTGGTGCGGCGGCGGTCCGCGACGGTCGTTTCGATCGCTGGTTCTTGTTGATCCTCGGATTGATCCTGCTGGGCCTGGTGAGTTGGCTGACCTTCGTGATCCACCTGGGCGTGGCGGTGTTCACGTTTGCGTGCGTGGCCTGGGGTTCCCGGCGGCCTGCCGCGCACGGGCGTTGGATCCTAGCGGCGGTGGTGCCGCTGCAACTGCTCCCGCTTTTGTATTACAAGTACGCCGATTTTCTTTGGCGAGACGTCTGGGGCGGCGCGGGTTCGTGGACAGGGACGGTGGCTATTCCCGCGGGCATTTCGTTTTACACGTTCCAGTTGGTGGGCTTCGCCGTGGACACGCTCATTCGTCGCGAGCCATTGCCTCGCTGGTTCGACTTCCTGAATTTTGCCGGATTCTTCCCGCAAATTGTGGCCGGTCCCATCGAGCGCCGCGAAGCCTTGCTGCCGCAAATCGAGGGGTTTCGGCTGAGATGGTCGGCCGCCGATATTGATGCCGGATTCCGCTGGATGGCGCTAGGGCTCTTCTTCAAGTTTGCCTTGGCCGATAATTTGGCCGCGCAGTTTCATCGGGGACCCAGCACCAATGCTTACCAGATCTGGCTGGCCAATGGGATTTTTGGCCTGCGCATTTACTACGACTTCGCCGGCTACAGCCTCATTGCCGTGGGCATTGCCCGGTGCCTGGGAATCCGGTTGTCGCTCAATTTTCTGAGCCCTTATTGCGCCACGGGCCCGGCGGAGTTCTGGCGTCGATGGCATGTCACTTTGAGCCAATGGTTCCGGGATTACATTTACGTTCCGCTGGGCGGCGGTCGTGGTCGGGGCTGGGCGTTCAACGTGGCCGTGGTGTTCCTCGTTTCGGGCATTTGGCATGGGGCTGGTTGGAACTTCGTCCTCTGGGGCGGGTTGCATGCGCTTTGGTTGATTGCCGCCCGGTTCACCGCCCGGGTGAGCGTCCCGGCACCGTTGGGCTGGTTGGGCACGGTGATC
>SXXZ01000080.1 GCA_005789375.1 Verrucomicrobiales bacterium
AACTCCGTCCCTGTTTGACGGTCGCGGAAGTGAATTGAAGTGACCATGCGGCGGTTGGTGTTGCCCCATGTGGACGAACCAATGACCTCCGGAGTGTCGCTCAGCCAGAAATGGTTATAAGCCAACGGTTCAACGCGCGCCCGCCGGTAGAAGATGGCCATAAACTCTCCCCGGCTACCTCCATCGCGACCGGTGCCGATCCAGTCGTGTTCAGGGAGGTCCGAGGCCAGGTCGCGCAACTGATGATACACCCCCTCCTGCGTTCCCATCAGGTCTGGGGCGTACTGCTTTAGGAGCGTCTGCATGGCAGGACGGCGATCGGGCCACGCCTCCGGTCCCTTGGGGGTCGCGTAGCGGAGGTTGTAGGTCATCAATCGCAACTCATCGCCACCTTTGTCCTCGGCTCGAACACTCAAAGCCGGAGCTGCTGCCATCAGGGAAAGGGCCGAAAGGAACCGGCGGCGGGAATTCATCAGCCCAGAAACAACGCCCTAGGCCAAACCTCAAGCAAAACAGTGCACCGCGCCAACACACTTCCTTCGAATCCAGGGGGGCTCGATGGCTCCAGGGGTCAGCGGGGCTTTTCGAGCTGGCTCTCGCGGATTCGCCGGGCGCGTTGCCCCCAGGTCGCGGCGGCGGCGGGCAATTCATGGGCAACATGCTCGTAGAGACCGGCTGCTTCACCGGTTCGACCGAGGCGCTCGAGAATCTCTCCTGTGGCACGCGCCGCCTCCGTCAAGAGGTCGGCGGAAAGTTTTTCGCCGGGCAACAAAACCTTGCCCAGTGCGACATCCAAACCAGCCCGGATGGCCCGCTCCAGGAACTCCCCAGATTCAGTGCCACTGCGCAGCTCAGACATCTTGCGATTCACTGCGGCATAGCCCAACCACGCGCGACAACGGGTTTCAATTCCGGCTTCAGGAAGCTTGGCTGTACGCAGGTAGAGCTCGGCGGCACGGGTGTAATCGGCCGGATTGAGGGTACTGAGCTGAAAATGACAATTGCCCATCATCCCCAGAGCCGGCGCGACATAGGGGCTGTTGGTAAACTCCAGAACCCGAGTGAAGGCTTCCAGCGCCAAGCGATAGCGAGACAGCGGTTCGCTCCCGGGTTCTACCGGCTTGGCTTGGAGGAGTTCGCCGTAGTGGAAGAGCGCGGCCGACTGAATCTCGGGCGGTGCCGCCTTGTCGTTGATCAACTCGCGGTAGTGTTCGGCAGAGGAATCGAAGTTCTGCAGTTTGCGACCTGCTTCAGCAGCCCACAATTTGGCACGATACCAAGTGTCGCCCCGCACCGCACGCACCGTGGCATTGGTCAGGATGGCGGCACTGGCCTGCCCGGCCTGAAGGTAGTCTTGTTGCTCGAAGAATCGGCCAGCCAGCCAAAGTTGGGCAGACAAGGTCCCGGGATCCGTAGGGTTCTTGGCAGCCAATTCAGAGAACTTCCCCATGGCCGCCGCAGGATCGCCGGAACGAGACAACGCATAGGCTAAATGAAACCCAGCGCGCACCGCACCGGGATGCTGGGGATGGGCCGCTAACCAACGCCGCAATTCAGCCACCGAATCGGCCCAACGCTCGTCATGCAACCCGAGCATCGCCAATTCCAACTGCACCTCGGGACGGACCGCGCTCTCAGGAAACCGCAAGAGGTAGTCTTGCAACAAACTGCGACCCAACTCGCCGGCCCCCTGCCGCGCCAGGGACGATCCCAGCCACAGGACGCTTTGTCCTGCCCGCGCCGCCGCGTGGGGCAACTCCAACAAACGGCGCAGAGCCGACTCGCCGGCCGGTGCATTGGTACTGGCAATGGCGGCGATCACGGCCTGTTCTAGGGCGGCCGGCATCCAGGTCTCCCGCTCGAGCGGACGCTGGGCAACGGTGTCAGCGACCTCCAAATAGCCCGCTAAGGCCGAGGGCGCATCCCCTAACCACGCGGCGGCATCGGCCGCCTTGAAACGGGCCACTAGATGATCGGTCGATCCGACCGGGAGTTGGGACAAGGCCGTCTGGAAACCACTCAAGGCCTGCGCCATCACCGGCTTGGAATTGCCTGAGAGGGCTTCTTCCCACCGGCACCACGCCAGAGTCAGGGTGAGGGGGCCACGAACTTCGGGAGGGGGATTCAGCGTGGCGGCCCGTTCCAGTTCCGCCACAGCCCGGGTGAGGCTAACGTGGGATTCTGCGATGGCTGAGCCCACCTGATCGGCCCCTCGTCGGGCCAGGTGTTCCCGGAGATGAATTTGCCCCAGACGCAGGCGCAGTGAGGCGACGGAGGCGTCGTCAGCCAGTCCGGTGACCACCCCTTCGAGGCGTTCGCGAGCCAGCGCTAACTGCCCTTGGGAAACCCACCAGTCACTGAGGTTGCGGATGGCATCGCTCCGGAATGCCGCAGGAACAGCCGGGGCCAAATTCTCCTCCAGGCGTGCCACCGCACGCGCCCCCTGCCCCGCCGCCAAGAGCAGGCGTCCCAAGAGCGCTGAGGATTCGGGGCGTCGCGCCACCAACCCGTCCGCATCGGCAATGCGCCGTAACTGTTCGGCCGCCGCGATGGCCTGCTCCGTCTGCCGCCCCGCCTCCAAGATGCGGACTTCAAGCCGCAACCGATCCCACTGTGCTTCCGGCGTTTGAGCAAAGGGAGTCGCTGCGACCACGACTTCACGAGCCCGACTCCAGTTGCCCGCACCCAGATGGGCCTCGGCAGCCAGCATCGAACCCGTCCAAAGTAAGTCTACTGGTTTACCTTGAATGAAGGCTCGTCGGAACGGTCCTTCGGGCTGATCCAACAAGGCGGCGGCTTCTTGTGGACGAGCGGATCGGAAAAGGGCCTCGGCCTGTCGCACCGAAGCGTGAAGGGCCAACTCAGATCCAGAAAACTGAGACAGGTAGAGCCCGAAGGTTTTCTGCGCTGCGGCATGATCTCCGCGTCCTGCCTCGGACTCTCCTTGCGCATACAAGGCCCGCCGCAAGGCCTCGGGCTTCAAGTCGGAATCGGGAAACTGGCTGGAAAATGCGGTAAACTCTTCGGCCGCGCGCGCATAGGCCCCGATCGAGAAGGAGCGGAGAGCAGCATTAAAGGCGACCTGGTCCGGCCCATCGGCCGCAAGAACCGACAGGCCTAGGACAGTTCCCACCATCCAGGCCCACCTCCGACTCGATTCCTCGCGCAACCAACGCATCGGCCCACTCTCTGGACGTACCGTCCAACGAGCAAGCCGAGAGGAGTCGCTCAGCAAGGGCCACTCGGGAGCAAAACTTCCCCGGCTGAAGACTAAAAATAGGATCCTTCCCGATTTTGCCACAGAGACTATGCTAAGCGGCATGCAGGGGAGTCACGGGGTTACTGGAGTCTGGACAGGCGGCTGGAACGAAGCGGAGCTCAGCCGCTGGGCTGCGGCATTGCGGGCCCAATTAACTCACTCGAGCGTCACCTTGGGATTGGTCTTCTTGGCCCCATCGCTCTTTCCCTATGCCAAAGATGTCTTGGAGATTCTGCGTGTCCATGGGCGGATTCCCTGCCTGGCAGGCTGTTCCGGCGTGGGATTAATTTCCGATGGCAACGAGTTTGAAGAAGGAGCCGACCTCGTACTCGGGCTTTACCACCTTCCCGGGGCCACTCTGAAGGGCTTCCACTTCGACAACGACGCAATCAACGCCATGGAAGACGCGCCGTCGTGGATTCAGAAAACCGGCCTCCCCCCGGAGCAAGTCAATGGCTGGCTCGTTTTTGCTAGCCCGTTCCACCTCAACGGCGAGGCGTGGCTGCGGCAATGGAATACGGCCTACCCCGGCATCCCTGCTGTCGGCGGCTTGGCTAGTGGCGATTTCTCGGCCGAGCAATGTCAGGTCTACTTCAATGGCGGAGTCCATGAACAGGGACTCGTTGCCGTAGCTCTCTGTGGGGATGTCAC
>SXXZ01000081.1 GCA_005789375.1 Verrucomicrobiales bacterium
CCATCGGTCTGAAGGGCACCCGGTGGCACCGAATAGATTCCGCTGAGCACGGTGGCACTCACAGTGACGGTGGAGTTGCCCGAGAGCGTGATGCGCTCCAAAACATATCCCCGATCTCGCGGACCCCGGGTTCGAAGACGAGCTTGGTTACCAGAGAGCCTCTCCACCAACACGGTGGGTTTTACCGGACCGATCATCTTCAACGATTCAGCGCGCCAATTTGAAGGCAGATAAGCCGGTTCCGAGGAAACAATTCGGGCCAGGCATCGGTCGGCCAAGGCCGCTTCGGTGGGCCATGGTGGTGCCGACTGGTAGTCCAACTGATCGACGACAAAGTAAGGCACAAATCCGGCATCTGGCCGGGGCGGCAACTGAGGGTTGTCGGGGCGAATCAAACTCAATCGCTCCCCACCGGAAGCCAATTGGCCAGTGTAAGGCCCCAACACGATCTGGGCATCGGACGCACCTAATAGGCTGCGCACCGCGGCCACATTATTGGTGTTGGCCACGATCCATCTCGCGCCCGGTGCCATTGCCTGAGGTTCGGTGAATGCAAAACTAATACCTCCCTCGATGCGCCACCCATTGGTGGGATAGGCCGGATCATACAAGGGGACCGTCTCGCCAGACACATTCTCTAACTCCACGAACTCAATTTCCCCCGCAGGCGCGGCATAGCGGAGTCGGCGAAAAACAACCGGTCCAAGGGCATGCGGAGAATTGGTACCTCCCAGTCCCTGACGGAAAATATTCAATAATAACGGGTCCATCGAGTTGTCGATCCCGGTTCCCAGCGTCATGCGCTGCATCAACTGGAAGGGCCCTTCTCCATCCGGATGCCGCCCAAAGCTCACGCCATTGGGACTCGCCGGAAACTCCTGAACATCTTCCCAGCGACGAGGAATGCCCACCGCATCGGCCGACAGAAGCGTCACCATGCCACCCCGCGCGGCGCCAAAAGTCAGGGCCGTGCGCCCCGCAGCGGGTTGGAGCGGGTTGAACTGATATTCGTAGATTATCCGGAAGCCCCGGGGCGGAACCACTGTCCCCGGCGGAATACGGAAGCGGAACGGGTCGGTCAGTTCGTTGGAAAGAAACCATCCTCCGACCTCCATCGGCTGATCCGTGCGGTTGAATAGTTCCACCGCGTCTTCCAAGGGAGGATCGGTGTGGGCCAGCAATTCATTGATCACCACCCGATTGGGGATGCCGGCCCCGGCTGTTCCCGGAGAACCGAAGTATTCGGCGCTGGCCCGCCAATTCTTAGCGGCTGTGAGATCTGCCGAGGGATCCACCAATTCAATGGAGCCACCCTGACCGGCGGGTCGTGTGGGCCAGTCTCCGTCGATTCCGTATTTGAGTTGAGCCAAGATCGATCCGCTGGCGCTGTTCAGAATAAGGGCTTCTCCGCCATTGTTCAGAGCTCCGGAATAGGAGCCGGCCACCAATCCCGTCACCGGCCCGTACCGCGCCGCAAACACTGTGGGGTTGCGGCAAATGACGGCCCGAGCCTTGGGTTGCAGAATAAATGAAGCGGGAAACGTGAAGGCTATTCCTGCTGAAAAACTCGCTCCCGAAAGGTCGGCCGCTTGGGACCCCGGATTGAAGAGTTCCAGGAATTCTGCCTCGGCATGAGCGGAGTCGCCGGGGGGATCGTACATCACCTCACTGAGGACGACCGACTGCGCAGAGATCGTCTTGGCCCATCCCAATAGAGCGGCAAAAATCGCTATCTTCCAATTCCTGTGCACCTCACGAAGGTAACGGTTGCCCAGAAACAGGAAAGTCTGCTGGAGATGCTTTCCCCAAACGGGGCTTTTTCTTGGAGGGCGGCCGGGGTTCAATCGTCCAACATGCAACTGACCGACGGACTGCACCTGGCCTATTGCACCAATATCCATCGGGGAGAAAATTGGACGGAAACCTTCGCGGGTCTGGAGCTTCATACACGAGCGGTTCAAGCCCGGGTCTCTACAGGCCGACCCTACGCCATCGGGCTTCGACTGAGCGACCGCGCTTCCCGGGAGCTTATCGAACCGGGCACCTTCCGGGCCTTTCAAGAATGGCTGAAACACAACAATGCCTACGTGTTCACCATCAACGGGTTCCCTTATGGCCAGTTCCACGGGCAACGGGTGAAGGAACAAGTCTATGCCCCGGACTGGTCGCAGCCCGAACGGTTGGACTACACTCGAAGGCTCTTCCGAATCCTGGCCGACCTCCTGCCGCCAGGAGTGTCCGGCAGCGTCAGCACCGTACCGGTTTCGTTCAAAGCCTTCCAACGCTCACCCGATGATGAGCAACGCGCCCTGCTGCAGCTCTGGGAATGCGTGGATTTTCTCGATGAGCTCTCCCGGCAATCTGGCCACGACCTGCATCTGGGACTAGAACCCGAGCCGCTGTGCACCCTCGAGACCACCAGCGAGTGCGTGAGTTATTTCAATCGACTGAGAGCCTTGCGCCCCGGAGACCGGCGCATCGACCGTCATCTGGGCGTCAACTACGACTGCTGCCACTTGGCCATCGAGTACGAGACTCCGACCGAGGCCTTGGCACGGTTGCAGTCCGCGGGCATCCGGTTGAGCAAGATCCACCTCAGCAACGCACTGAGCGTTCGTCCTACCGCCGAGATCCGCCAATCGCTTCAGGCCTTCGCCGAAGACATTTATTTTCATCAGGTCATTGAACGACGCACCGACGGCACCCTCGTCCGCCATGCCGATCTCCACGACGCATTGGCCACCCCGGCACCGGCCCCGGGAATTCCCCTGCCCGAATGGCGGATCCATTTCCACATCCCGCTCCACTCGGCTCCCCAGGGGGGATTCGACACGACGGCCGACCACTTGATTGGAGTCTTGGATGCGGTCAAGGCACAGCCCGATCTCTGCCATCATTTTGAAATGGAGACCTACACCTGGGAGGTCATGCCTGCTGCCATGAAGCAGCGCGATGTCGTAGATCAATTGGTCAACGAGTACGCTTGGACTCTCGCCCGCTTCGCCGAGCGCGGATTCCACCCGGTGGGCTAATCGCAGACGCGTTGAGCCCTAGAACGTCGACTGAACCAAAAACCAACGGCCGGGCGCAGCCGAAGACTCGAGCTTCACGGCCCCACCATGCAGCGCAAAATGTGGGTCTGATTAAATTCTGATCGTTCGAAGTGGGCAGCCACACGCCCGGCCCGCATCACCAGCAACCGACGACTCAGCCCCATCACTTCGGGCAGTTCGCTGGATATCAACAAAATGGCCATCCCGTCGCAGGCCAACTGGTCGAGCAATCGGTGGATCTCGGCCTTGGCCCCGACGTCAACACCCCGGGTCGGCTCATCCACCACCAACACCCGGCATTCACGAGCCAGCCACTTGGCTAGGGCGATTTTCTGTTGATTCCCACCACTCAAGCCGGCAACGGGGACCTCGATGGAAGGTGCTTTGACCCGCAACCGGCGGAACAACCCATCGATTTGGTCCCGCTCGCGGCGGCGATCCATCCAACCCCAGTGCGACCAACGTCGGAGGACTGCCAGCGAACCGTTCTCACGGCAATTCAGCCCCAGCACCAAACCCTGTCGCTTGCGATCCTCTGGCAGCAGACCAACCCCGGCCTCCATGGCCGATGCCACGTCCCCTCGGGGGATCACTCGTCCATCCACTGAAACCGTTCCGGTTCGCCTCGGATCCAACCCAAAAATAGCCTGGGCCACTTCGCTGCGACCGGCCCCCACCAACCCGGCAATACCAAGAATCTCACCGCGCCTCAGGGTCAGGCTCACGTCCTGGAAGCGGGCGGGCGAGGAGATCCGCTCCACCTCCAGTACCCGATCCCCCAACACTTGGCGAAGGTGGGCCGGCTCCGGATGGTCGACCGATCGCCCCACCATCTGTCGAACCAAGCGATCTTGGTCAGAATGGGCCGCAGCCTCGGTCGCAACATGGTGGCCATCTCGAAGCACCGTGATCGTGTCGCACAAACGAAAGATCTCCTCCATGCGATGGGAGACATAAACCACCGTGAACCCCCGACGCTTGAGGTCGGCCAGCAGAACGAAGAGGCGCTCGCTCTCCACCGCAGAGAGCGAACTAGTCGGTTCGTCAAAAACCAAGATCCGGGCCCCGGTACCGACGGCGGCGGCTATTTGGAGGAGTTGCTCCTGTCCGGTGGTTAATTCGCCGACGAGCCGATCGACCTCTTCATCGAAGCCCACTTCTGACAGCAGACGACGAGCCGTGTCGCGCATGGCCTCCCGATCGACCCAACCCCGTCGGTGTGGCCAACTCCCCAGACACAAGTTCTCGGCGATAGAAAGCTCAGGGCAGAATGCCAGTTCCTGGTGGACCATGGCGATGCCCAGTGCCCGCGCCTGGCCCGGATTCCGGGGAGAGATGGGAACGCCCCTCAGGCGAATCTCGCCCCCATCAGCCACTTCGATACCGGCCAGAATTTTCCCCAAGGTGCTCTTGCCTGCACCATTCTCGCCCATGAGAGCATGGCAACTGCCCTCCGCCACGGAGAAGGACACCTCCGAGAGTGCCTGAACCCCCGGATAAGCCTTGGAGATCGCGTGGAACGACAGGAACGCCATGGTGGAGTCCGAAGGCGAAACTATCTCAGAGGATCACTCGTGGTCAGGGCCGACTGCAGATCACCGGTCAACTCACATCGACTGACCATGTGGCGAGTGCGATAGACGATTTTACCGCTGGCGTCGCGCTGAACCCAGTGGCCGTAGCGGGCTCCCATTTCAAGGGCACGCTTGAGCTGTTTATCGCCCTTGGTCGGAGTCAGACTGTACTCCACCAAACGACCGATCTGGCGCAATTGCTGGACCAGATTCAACGACTCGGCACGGAGGGTTTCGTCTTCAATGATCACTACGCAGTCCAACCCAGCATTGAAGGAGGGTAACTTGCCTCGGGCCTTGAGCAGTTCGAGCAAGACCACATCACCCATGCCGAAACCCAACGCTGGCAAGTCTACCTTGCCGTGGCTCAGTAGCTTGACCAACTGATCGTACCGGCCACCGCCGGCGATGGCTCGAAATTCCCCCTTTCGGTCAAACGCTTCGAAAACCACCCCAGTGTAATAAGCCAGGCCGCGGATCACATTGTAGTCTACCGCGACATAATCGCGGAGCCCCCGGGCGGACAAATTGTCGAGCACCGCCTGCAATTCAGGAGTCGGCACTCCGGCCTCAATGAAACTCCGGACATCCGCCACATCGATGCTCAAGGCTCGAAGCTTCTCGGCGGTGACGTCGGGTTTCTCGCGCTCAATCTTGTCGATGATCTGATAGAACTCGTAGGCCCGGGCAGGATCGCCCTGACGCGATTCGTAGAAACGCTGCCACGCCTGCCGACTGCTCAATCGAACCACCACGTCTTGGGAGTCCAGCCCGAGGCGGCGCAGGACATCGATGAGTAGGGCGATGATCTCGGCGTCCGCAGCAACATCGGCCTCGCCAAAGATGTCGCAGTTCAACTGGAAGTGCTCCCGAAGACGTCCGCGCTGTTGCTTCTCGTAGCGAAAGAGTTGCGGCATCGAGAACCATTTGATCGGCTTTTTATAGGCCCGCTCGGCAGCGGCAATCATTCGAGCCACCGTCGGTGTCATTTCCGGACGCATCGACACAGCCCGGTCGCCCTTGTCCACGAAGTTGAACAATTGGCCCACGATCTCGGCCCCGGATTTTGCTGTGTAAAGTTCGAGGGGCTCCAGCGGAGGCCCATCATATTCTCGAAATCCATAGCAGCGGGCGGTATGCCGCCAGGCGTCGAAGAGGTGATTGCGAGCATCGCAGGACCAAGCGTCCTTCAGAGGCAGCGGCTCGGGATAAAATTCGCGGAAACCGGGGAGGCATTCCATGTCGGGCCAATGAAACCGCAGCGCCTCCCCCGCGGCAAGGCGCCGATTGACAACGACCCCGGTCTTGGGCTTGACCACTTCGCTCTGTTCAGGCCACTTTATCCCATCGTCATGAGCGAAACGCACCCAGCAGTACCAGTATTGGTAGGTGGCCGACCGGCCGCCGATGGGACTTGTCGTAACGCTTGACGCAGCTTTCACAAGAACCCACGGCCGGAGACGGTCGTGGGTTTTTCGTTCCAAACAGGGAAACTCACGACTACCGGCCAAGAACAAGGAAACATCATATGAGCACGGCCACCCCGACGCAGAGCAATCAAACCACTAGCAACAAAGACATCGGACCCCTGATGTTCGGGCGCGACATCTTTGTCGAAGCACTGGAGCGCGAGGGCTGCGAGGTCATCTTCGCCTACCCCGGCGGCGCGAGCATGGAGATCCACCAGTCGCTCACGAAGTCGAAGATCCGCACCATCCTGCCCCGTCACGAACAAGGCGGAAGCTTCGCTGCCGAAGGCTACGCCCGAGCCACCGGCAGGGCCGGCGTGTGCATGGCAACCAGCGGTCCCGGCGCGACCAACTTGGTAACGGCCATCGCCGACGCCTACGTCGATTCGTGCCCCCTGATCGCCATCACCGGCCAGGTAGCCCAGTCGATGATCGGCCGCGGTGCCTTCCAGGAAACGGACATGATTGGCGTGACGCTGCCGATCGTGAAGCACTCCTATTTGATCACGGATATTAATGCTATCCCGCGGATCGTGAAGGAAGCCTTCTACATTGCTCAGAGCGGTCGCCCCGGACCCGTGGTCCTCGACTTCCCTAAGAATGTGCAGCAGCAGAAGGCCCGCCCCGTGTGGCCCACTCTGGATGAGGTTAAGGCCGGCCTGCGCGGATACACCGACCGCGTGGCCGCCGACGAGTTGGCGTTGAATGAAATTATCGGACTCATCGAGAAGTCCGAACGACCGGTGATTTATAGCGGTGGTGGTATTATCACCGCCGGAGCTTCGCTCGAGCTGCTGCAATTCGCTGAGTCCGCCCAAATCCCGTTGACGACCACGCTGATGGGTATCGGTGGTTTCCCCGAGGAGCACCCGCTGTCCCTGCGTTGGTTGGGCATGCACGGAGCCGCCTTCGCCAATTGGGCGGTCAATGGAGAGTATGCCCATCGCAAGGATCCGTCCGAGCCGATGGTGAAGCTCAAGGACGGATGCGACCTGCTGCTGGCCTTCGGTGTCCGCTTTGATGACCGCGTGACGGGAGCCTTCAGCGAATTCGCCAAGGGAGCCACCATCGTCCACCTGGACATCGACCCCTCCGAGCACCACAAGAACAAGCGCGCCAACCTGGCCATCCATGGTGACCTGAAGGACGCCTTGCAGCGCATGAACGCGCTCATCGCCCAGCGCAAGGGCATCCAGAAGACCTTCCCCGCCTGGCACAGCCAAGTGGCCGAATGGAAGGCCAAGGCTCCGTTCCGCTACACAACCGAGGGGCAAATCATCGATTCTGCCCACATCAAGCCGTTCGAGAAGGACGGCGAGGAGTTCATCCTGCCCCAGATGGTCATCGAGGAACTGTGGCGTCTCACGAAGGGTGAGGCGATTATCACCACCGGTGTCGGCCAGCATCAGATGTGGGCCGGTCAGTGGTACAAGTACAAGTTCCCCCGCCAGTTCATCACCAGCGCCGGTCTCGGTTCCATGGGTTACGGTTACCCAGCGGCCCTCGGCGCCAAGGTGGCTCGCCCCGACAAGCAAGTGGTCGACATCGATGGCGACGGATCCTTCCTGATGAACATTCAGGAACTGGCCACCGCCCACGTCGAGAAGATCGCCGCCAAGGCCATCGTGCTGAACAACCAGCACCTGGGCATGGTGGTTCAATGGGAAGACAACTTCTTCGACGGCAACCGAGGTCACACCTATCTGGGCAACCCGGACAATCGATCCGGCATCTACCCCGATTACGTCAAGGTGTGCACCAGTTTCGGGGTCCCCTGCGAACGCGTGGTGTACCGCAAGGACCTGCGCGCCGCCCTTGAGCGAATGCTGGCCGCTGAAACCCCCTATGTGCTGGATGTCATCACGCCCTACACCGAGCACGTGCTGCCATTCATCCCGGCCGGTCGCACCGTCGCCGACATGCGCTGGTAGACCTCTGGCTGCAGCGATCACCGGTAGAAATTAATCTCCGGTCATTACCGAACAGACCGAAACCTTATGGTTTCGGTCTTTTTCTTTGACGGGTCTCTTCCAGCCTACGTTCCGACTCAATGGGTGTCGAAAGGCTGACCCACCTCATTTTCCTCATCGGAAAAGAAATTGGATTGAATTGTCTCTAGGCGCGACCCGTCGGGAACCATTAGGATTCAGTTCTGAACCGCATGAGACTCTCGTTATCATCTACCGCACGTCGCGTCCGCAAAGCCGCAGGCTTCACGCTCATCGAAATTCTATTGGTCATCGTCATCATCCTGCTTTTGGCAGGTGCCTTGGTGGTGTTTGTGCTGCCGCAGCAAGAAG
>SXXZ01000082.1 GCA_005789375.1 Verrucomicrobiales bacterium
CGCGAAGTCGGGATCGCCCAACCAGCGGGCCCGATCGGCGAAGGCCAGCTTCATCGCCTCGGCGATGACATGGGCCAATTCGGCGGAACCGTCTCCCATAGCGGCGAGGTCAAAGCGTTCCAGAATGTTGAGAATCTCCACGACATGGACTCCGCCTGAGCTGGGCGGCGGGAAGCTCACGATTTCGTGACCTCGATAGGTGCCCCGAACCGGTTCGCGCGGCACCACTTCGTAGCGGGCGAAGTCGGAGGCCGTGACCACGCCGCCGTGGGCTTGCATCCACTCGGCCGTTCGGCGGGCAAAGTCGCCGCGGTAAAACCAAGCCACGCCGCCCGCGGCCATCTGCCGGTACGACCGAGCAAGGTCGCGTTGGCGCAAGCGATCGCCCGCCGCCGGAACCGCCGGCAGACCCTTCAGAAAGATGGCTTCGCTCTCGGGGAATAACGCCAACTGAGAGCGCGTCTCCTTCAGGCGGCCGACGTAGTGGCGGTCGAGCCGGAATCCCTTGTCGGCGACTCGAGCGGCGGCCTCCAAAAGACGGCCCAACGGCAGGCGGCCGTAGTTGGTGCTGGCGTAGGCCAGCGTGGCGAACTCGCCGGGAATGCCCACCGACAAGGCGCCGTCTTGGCTGAGACGGGGATCGGCCTTGCCCTCGCGCAAGAACAGGTCCCGCGTCGCTGCGGCCGGGGCCATCTCGCGTCCATCGAGGGTGATCAACCGCTCGTCAGCGAGGCGCAATGTCATGAAGCATCCGCCGCCGAGGCCCGAATTATGGCCATCGACCACACCCAGGGTTAGGGCGCAGGCGATGGCCGCATCGACCGCATTGCCCCCATCGCGCAAGGCCTGCAAGCCCGCCTCGGTGGCCACCGGATTCACTGTTGCAACCAGACCCTTGCGAGGCCCGGCCGGTTCACCGGCACTCAGCCCTTGGCTTCCGAGAAATGGCAGCAGCGCTAGCAGCACCAAGGGCAAAACGATACAGGCATTGAATCGTCTCCATCGAACCTGGCTGGAAAATTGGTCTTTCATCGTCATGTCTCCTTCAGCCTCCCCGTCTACGCCGCCATGGGCTGATGTATTCGCTCAAGCGCCCACAATGTCGCCCACGGACGCGCCATTGATTCAACGCTGTTCCACACCCGGATGCTTGAAAAGCTCCAAGCCGCTCGGCGGCATCCGCTCTAGGAATTTGCCGCGCATCAAATTGGCCGATTGATTCCCGGAGCTGATCAGCTTTTATCGGAAGTATGACGCCCCGCGGTACCATCAAACCTCATCGGGCCTTTACGCTCATCGAGCTACTGGTGGTCATCGCCATCATTGCGATCTTGGCGGGCATGCTCCTGCCAGCCTTGGCCAAGGCGAAAGAGAAGGGCCGCAAGACCGCCTGCTACAACAACCTGCGCCAAATGGGCCTGGCGATGCTCCTGTATGCCGATGACCACGGTGGGAAAGTCCCTCGGGGTAACGAGCCCTACTGGTGGCAGATGTACATCCCCAGCCTCGGCGGAACGGCCGCCGCCCGGGATCAATACGGACGAATCAAGGTCTACACCTGCCCCAGCTACCCCAACAAAAAGCAGGTGGTCTGCTATGTGGTGAATGCCTGGCAATTCAGCAGCCCACGCGACACCGTCGGCAATGAAGTGACCGGAGCAGTGAACCTGCAGCGGGTGCACAGTCCCTCCGATACGGTCTACTTCGCCGACAACGAGAGTGCGTCGTGGCGGCCGGTCTTCACGGTAACCAACGTCATCGGCAGCGTGGATCTGAACGATGTGTGGACCCCGTCCCACCTGCCCTACGGCGCCACCGGCCGCACCCTGAGCGGCGATCGTCGGGTCGCTGCCAAGCGCCATGGCGAAGGAGCTAACCTACTTTTCTTCGACGGCCATGCCGGATGGAAAAACGGCCGAGCCATGACGGTCGAGGACTGGCGCGAGCAGCGGTATTGAAGGACTCAACGCCTCGGCTTGTCCTTCTGGTGGATCCACCTCAACCTGAAAAACAGTCAATCCACCGGTTCACTTGTCATGATCTTGCCGTCGGCTTCCATCGCATTATTGGACTCCAATTTCAGAAGGATGATTTTCCTCTGGCTTTGGATGGCGTGCTGCATGGCGACGTCTCTGATCGAGACAGAGGCCGCCGAGGAAATCCGCTTCAACCGAGATGTTCGCCCACTGCTCTCGGAACACTGTTTCCAGTGCCATGGATTCGACGCCAACACCCGAAAATCAAGCCTCAGGCTGGACCTCAGAGAGGAGGCACTGAAGCCTGCAAAATCCGGCGCCATTCCCCTGATCCCGGGAAAACCCGAGGCCAGTGAACTGTTCCGCCGCATCACAACCAGCGATCTTGACGCACAGATGCCGCCAGCGCCAGAGCACGCGCCGTTGACTGTCGCCCAGCGCGAGATCCTGCGGCAGTGGATCCTGGCCGGCGCGAACTACGAACCGCACTGGGCGTTCGTGCTGCCGGTGCGCCAGCCTCCTCCTGAGGTGAAACCTTCGTTCCGGACCCGCAACCCGATCGATCGGTTCATTCTAAAACGCCTAGAGCAGGCCGGTCTTTCTCCAGCGCCAGAGGCGGCGCCCGAAATCCTTTTCCGTCGCTTAACTCTCGACCTCACCGGGCTTCCACCGACCCCTGAGGAGGTGAAGGACTTTCTCAAAGATCCGTCCTCTGAGGCTTATGAACGGTGGGTGGACCGTCGTCTGGCCTCGCCCCGCTGGGGAGAACGCATGGCTCAGGATTGGCTGGATGTGGCCCGCTTCGCCGACAGCAATGGCTATCAGGTGGACCGTGATCGCGAACTCTGGGCCTGGCGCGATTGGGTGGTCCGGGCGCTGAACCGCAATCAACCCTTCGACCAGTTTACTATCGAACAACTGGCCGGAGACCTCCTGCCCTCGCCCACTCTCGATCAGCGGATCGCCACCGGGTTCCACAGGAACCACATGATCAACGAAGAAGGCGGCATCATTCCCGAGGAGTTCCTCGCCGAATACTGCTTCGACCGAGTTGAGACCACCGCCACTGCTTGGCTCGGCCTGACCTTTACCTGCGCTCGCTGCCACGACCACAAGTTCGACCCCATCAGCCAGCGGGACTACTACGGACTGTACGCTTTCTTCCACAACATCACCGAAAAGGGGGTCGGCGATTATGGTGCACCGATCCGGCGAAGCACTCCTCCGATGCTTCAAATCCCCTCCCCTGAACAACAGACTCGGTTAGATCGTGAACGCGGCTCGCTGCGATCCGAGGAGTCGTTGCTGGCCCAGCGCCGCCCGGAAATCGTGGCCGATCCTGAATCCTGGTCATCGAACCTCCGGGCGCATCCGGTGGCCTGGGAAACCTCCGGAACCACGCTCCTTCCGGTCCAGTCCGGCACGAACCGCTCGATCCGCCTGGCGTGGGATTCACCGGCGACCGCGCTCCGATTGACCTTCAGGCCAACGGGGATCGGAAGTTCATCGGAACCCCGCCGAATCGCCCTCGGCGAACTTCGCCTCCGCAAGGTTGGTCAGGATCGCGCCATCACGCTTCGAGCCCGCAGCACACTGGACTCCCGCGCCGCCGAGTCCGTGGCGCCTGCGCTCGACGATAAACTCGACACCGCCTTCTCCCTGGATTGGACTGCCCAATCTGAAGTCCGCATCGTGTTGATGCCTGAATCCATTCCTCAGGGGGGAGCAAAAGAGCCCAAGGCGTCCCCCTTGGAACTAGAGATTATTTACCGAGACGTGGCCGGATCCTCGGACATCGAGCTGCGCGTCGACACCACCCGGGAACCGGTCGATCGGATTCCCACCCCGCCCATTGCCGACCTCCTCTTTAAACCGAGCACCAACTGGACACCCGATCATCGCCGGCAAATCGAGGGTTTTCGCCTCGATTCCGAGGCCGGGTTTCGGCAGCTCCAGAAGAGTGTCCAGCAACGCCAGCGCGATCTAGATGCCTTGGACCTATCAATTCCCGTAACGCTGGTGATGGAGGAAACCAAGGAGCCTCGACCCACTCACGTGTTGCTCCGGGGAGCCTATGATCAGAAGGGAGAACGTGTGGAACCTGCGTCCCCCCGCCTTCTGCCACCGATGCCCAAGAGCGGCCGGACTGATCGACTTGCCCTAGCCCGATGGCTAGTGAGCCCTGAGAACCCATTGCCGGCGCGGGTGATCATGAACCGCTGGTGGCTAACGCTTCTGGGCACGGGACTCGTGCGAACAACCGAGGATTTCGGATCGCAGGGGGAACCCCCCAGTCATCCCGAACTGTTGGACTGGCTAGCCCGTGAGTTCGTGGATTCGGGCTGGGACCAGAAACACATGGTCCGACTCCTGGTCACCAGCGCCACCTACCGTCAGGCTTCCCACGTTCGACCCGAGACCCTCACCAAGGACCCGGACAACCGCCTCCTGTCGCGCGGACCCCGTTTCCGATGGTCCGCAGAGATCATTCGTGACAGTGCTCTGGCCTCATCGGGGCTCCTGATCGAGACCCAAGGGGGAGCCTCGGTTAAACCGTACCACCCTCCCGGTTTGTACGAACAAGTCGTGGCCGGCTCCTCGGCCAACACCTACGAGCAGGATCACGGAACGGCTCTCTACCGGAGGACCCTGTACACCTACTGGAAGCGGTCTGTCCCCAATCCGGCCCTGCTGCTCTTCGACCGCCCGTTCCGGGAAACTTGCGTAACCCGGCGCTCGCGGACCAGCACACCGCTGCAGGCGTTGAACCTACTCAACGACCCCACCTATGTCGAAGCCGCCCGATTCCTGGCTCAACGACTCCTCCGCGAAACTCCCGATGCTGACAGCCGGATCCGCTCAGCTTTTCTGCGCATCCTGGGCCGCCATCCTTCGGATCGCGAACACCGGATCCTCAGCCTAGGTCTGAAACGAACGCAGGAGCACTTTACACAAAACCCCTCGGCGGCCTCCCAACTGCTGACCGTGGGAGAGTCCAAGGCAGACGCCACGCTGGATCCGATCGAACTGGCCTCATGGACCCTCACAGCGGGCTCCATTCTCAACCTCGAGGAGACTCTGACACGTCAATAGCCCATGTCCCCGAACACTCCCCCACTTCAAGCCTCGCGTCGGCAATTCCTCGGGCAGGCGGGCGCCACGCTCGGGGCGGCCGCTTTGGCCTCGCTGCTGAACCCGCTCGCCGGGGCGGTTTCCGGAACACCGATCCTGAAGGGAAGCCTCATTCCCCGCGCCCGTCGGATCATCTATCTAACTCAAGCCGGAGCCCCCTCGCACCTGGACCTCTTCGATCCGAAGCCCGGCCTGAAGGCTCGGTTCAGGGAAGAATTGCCCGATTCCATCCGCGGCTCCCAGCGGCTTACCGGGATGACCTCGGGGCAAAAGTCCTTCCCCATCGCCCCGAGTCCGTTCGCATTTCGGCCCGCCGGTCAATCAGGCCTCCTACTCAGCGAACTGCTGCCACACACAGCCCGCGTCGCCGACGAGTTGTGTCTCATCCGCTCGATGCACACCGAGGCCATCAACCACGATCCGGCCATGACCCTCCTCCAGACGGGGCACCAGCAGGCCGGACGGCCGTCGATGGGATCCTGGCTCTCCTACGGACTGGGAAGTGAA
>SXXZ01000083.1 GCA_005789375.1 Verrucomicrobiales bacterium
CGAAGGGCACCACCCATGAGTTCTGGAAATCCGTCCATGCCGGAGCCGTGAAGGCCGAACGCGAACTCACTGCGGCCGGCACGCCGGTGAAGCTGTTCTGGAAAGGCCCGCTGCGCGAAGACGACCGCGATCAGCAAATCCAGGTGGTCGAGAATTTCACGGCCCGCAATGTCAGCGGCATCGTGTTGGCTCCGTTGGATTCGCAGGCGCTGGTCAATCCGGTGCGCAGCGCGGTGAAGGCCGGGGTGCCGGTGGTGATTTTTGATTCGGACCTCAAGAGCGATCAGCAGGTGAGTTTCGTGGCCACCGACAATTTCAAGGGCGGACGCATCGCTGGCGACTACTTGGCCAAGCGATTGGGTGGCAAGGGTCGCATCATTTTGCTGCGTTATCAGGTCGGCAGCGCCAGCACCGAGGCGCGCGAGGCCGGATTCCTCGATGCCCTCAAGACCTACCCCGACCTCAAGCTTATCTCTGCCGACCAGTACGCGGGGCCCACGCGTGAGACGGCCTATCAAGCTTCGCAGAACCTGCTGAATCGCCATGGGCAGGCCGTGGATGGGGTGTTCTGTCCCAACGAGACCGCCACGATCGCCATGACCAAGGCGCTGAGGGAAATCGGTCGCGCTGGTGGCAAGGTGGTGATGCTGGGCTTCGACTCGGGTTCCCAGTCGGTGGCCGATTTGCGCAACGGCGATGTCCAAGCCTTGGTGGTGCAGGATCCCGTGAAGATGGGTTACTTGGGCGTCAAGACCCTCGTGGAGCACATTC
This sequence comes from Verrucomicrobiales bacterium, assembly GCA_005789375.1. Next base: position 772 of record SXXZ01000083.1, read on the forward strand.
AGGGTAAGAAGGTGGAGAAGCGTGTGGACACCAGTGTCATGCTCATCACCACCGAAAACATGAACCAACCGGCGGCGCAGGAACTCTTGAATCCGCCCTTCAAACAGATCTTGGGCGAATAGGGCAGGACAATTCAGGGGGCCGCTTAGACAACAAACTGCTTGTGCCCTCGGCCTGATTGGCCGGAGAAACGCACCCAGCATTCTTCAACGATGAATCCGATCGAGACCGAAGCCTTTAAGAAGCCACTCCAACACATTGGGGAATGGGAAGAGTTCGTCGTTCAGCATTATCCCGAGCCCACGGGTCCCGCAGCGACTTCTGAGCTCAGCAAGCCGGCGGTGGGCCACGCACCGGACAAAAAAGAGACGGAGTTCCGCAACTACGAAGCCGACGCCCGGCCGACGGTGCGGGAGTTCTATCGACTGAATCACACGTTTCAGACCTACGAGTTTGGTCAGGCCAAGCGGAAGGAATATCTCGGTCTGAACCGGATGACCATGAGCGTCTGGGAGGCGGCCGAGTACCTCAACCAACTCATCGACGATTCGGATCCGGACACCGACATGACGCAGTTGCAGCACCTGCTTCAGACCGCTGAGCACTTGCGCCGCGATGGGCAGCCGCGCTGGATGGTCCTCACGGGCTTCGTGCACGACTTGGGCAAGATCCTCTGCCTTTGGGGTGAGCCGCAGTGGGCCGTGGTTGGGGATACTTTTCCCACGGGTTGCGCTTATTCGCCCAAGATCGTTTTCCCCAAGTTCTTCGAAGCCAATCCCGACAGCAAAGACCCGCGCTACAACACGCCCAATGGTGTGTATGAGCCCGGATGCGGCTTGGACAAGGTTTCGCTGTCGTGGGGTCATGACGAGTACATCTACCACGTCTGCCGCGACTATTTGCCCGAGGAGGGGTTGGCCATGCTGCGCTACCACAGCTTCTATCCCTGGCACCGCGAGTCGGAGTACTCGCACCTGCTCAATGACAAGGACCAGGCGCTGTTGCCGTGGGTGAACCGTTTCAATCCCTACGACCTCTACACCAAGAGCCACAGCAAGCCCGATGAAGTGGCCTTGCGTCCATACTACGAAGACCTGATCCGCGAGTTCTTCCCGGACAAGATCCGCTGGTGAGCGCCGGTTGCCCTTGGTCGGCGAGTCGGTGCCAGTCTCTTCATCCGAAAGGGGCCCGCGCGCGTGGGTGAATCGTTCTTCGCAACGGTAACAAGCACGATGTGCTGGCTGTGTTTCAAGTGGTTGACGATTGGCGTCTCCGTTCTTCTTCGGCGGCAGTTGCGGCCAGTACCGCCATGGCTGCCGTTGTCACGGTTTCGGAGCCGGACCTGGGACTGGCCAAGAAGGGGATTCCTGTGCCTTCGCCCTTGAACGGTTGGCTCCACAACGGAGTTCCGTCTTCCGCCCGCAGGGCCCACAAATAACCGTCGGAGCAGACGAGCAACTGGTCGCCATCGGGCAGCAGCGTCACGAAATTCCCTTGGGGAGTCTTCCAGCGCCACAGAATGGACCCATCGCGACGATCTAGCGCGAAGACTCGGCCGTTGAAGGCGATGTAGGTGGCGTACTCAGAGAATTGCATCGCCTGAGGCTGCCACCAATAACCTCGTAGTCCCCATTCGAAAAACCGAGATGGGTTCCAATTGGTGGCGCAGCCAAACAAAAAACGCCGGGCTCTTTTGCGGAGTCCGGCGTTTTTGTTGTGGGTGACTGGTTGCCCGGTCAGTGACGGGGGGGGTTCGTTTTCGGGCCGTCAGAGCACACCCATCAGATGCTCGAGCACCAACTGGTCGAGGTCCTGGTAGTTGCGCGCGGCGATGAGTTGGGCGGCTTCCTTCTCGGGGTAGCTCTTGGCCTTGGCAAGCAGGTGCTCGAAGGTGCGGCGCGAGTTGGACAGGTGCGAGAGCCACTGCTTCTCGGAGGTGGTCCGGAAGGGGTGCACGTCGAAGCAAACGAACTCGCCCTTCTTGCCGTAACCGTTGCGTTCGAGGGCGCGGATTTGGTTGAAAGCCACGCGCAAGTTGGCCGAGCCGAAGGGCTTGTCCTGATCGAACTTCAAGCCGTTCTGGTCGTTTAAGTGCAGCGACCAGAGCTTGCCGAAGGACATGGCGAAATCGATTTCATCGGCCGGATCGAGGCCGGCGAGGATGGCGTGGGCCGACTCAATGACGCAGCCCACTCGCTTGGAATCCTTGGTCAGTTGGGCAATAGCCAGCGCGTGCCCGGTGGTGGGCAGGTAGGCGTGGTCCATGGGCTCATTGGGCTTGGGCTCGATGGCTAGGCGGATCTTCTTATCGTGCTTGAGCATCGCGTCGAAGGCCTCGACCAACAGTTCGGTGGAGCGCGCTCCCGACTTGGACTCGCGCAGGTAAGTGCCTTCGCGAGCCAGCCACAGCACCAGGATGTCGGTGCCCAGTTCGTTGGCGATGTCGATGCTCTGGCGGGAACGATCGATGGCGTAGCGGCGCAGCTTCGGATCGTTACTGGTGTAGCCACCGTCGATGGTTTGCGGAGCGAACCACAGGCGAGGGGCCACCATCTCAGCGACGAGGCCCTCATTGTCCAAGCGCTTCTTCAAAGCCTTGGCTTCTAGCAGAACTTGCTTCGAGGACTTCGTGTCGATGTCCGGCACGGCGTCGTCGTCGTGGAACATCATGGCGTCGAAGCCGAGGGTCTTGAGCTGGGCGAGCTTCCAGTCAAAGGATTCCTCGCGGCGGACGGTGGGGCCGTAGGGATCCTGACCCTGGCTGAAGTTCCACGGGCCCACACAAAAACGATATTGCTGTTTTTTGGACATGTTAAGTGCTGGAAAGACTTTGAACGCGAGGCCGGGGCAGGGCAATCGGGAATGCAGCCTCGAGGACGGGGCGGCCACCTACTTCTCAATGGTTGGGGGTTTGCTGGGTAACAAGGCACTGCATCTGCTGCGAGGAGGGGTCATGAATTTCGCTGGCTTCCTTGCTGATCAGTGCCGGTCGCGTTGTGCCGCGGTCGCGCTGTCGGCTGCGCTGTGTCTGGGAGTGTTAAGTGGTTGCTCCGGTCCGTCGGAGCAGCAGCAACAGGTGCTGCGCATCGTTGCGCGGGGAGTCGCTGGGGATCGTTGGATAGCGACTTTGCCTAAGGCGGGCCCCTTGGCAATGAGGTGGGTTCCCCCCACTCGGTTCGTAATGGGCAGTCCGCTTCAGGAGCAGGGTCGGTTGGTGGATGAGCCTCAGCATCTAGTGCAGTTGACCTCCGGTTTCCTCATCGCTGAGACCGAGTTGACCCAAGGTCAGTGGCTGGCGCTCATGGAGACCAATTCGAGCCCAATTCAAGGCATGGATCTGCCGGTGACCCAAGTCTCCTGGGAGCAAGCTCGAGAATTCTGCCGTCGACTCACTTTGCAACAGAAGGACGAAGGACACCTGCCTAAGGGTTGGGTTTGGGATTTGCCCACCGAGGCGCAATGGGAATTGGCCTGTCGGGCCGGTAGCCCCGCGGCCTACGCCGGAGAGCTCGACAGCTTGGCGTGGCATGCTGGCAACAGCGGGGGAAAGGTGCATCC
>SXXZ01000084.1 GCA_005789375.1 Verrucomicrobiales bacterium
AGAACAGGCGCATGGCACCGTGACAGCGGATGTCACGGCTTCCTGTCAAACTCAAGCGGGCAGGGGAAATGGCGGTACCGGTGCTCCAGCGCGAATGAAATACATTTCCTGAGTCCTAACGACAACCCTCCATGAAACTCATCGATTGTGTCGAGTGCCTCGACTCTGAAGAACTCGCTTACGAAAATCGTGCCACCTTGTGTCTGGGCAGCACTCTTGCTGCCGAGTTGGGTCGCAGTGCGATAAAGGCCATTCGGAATGGATACTACCTGCTTAACGATGGAACCCGCATCGATTGGAGTGATGCTGTGGCTGCCTGCAAGGCATCCGTGCTCAGCCTGCCGGCGACCGCCAAACTGCCAGCGCCTTCCTCTGGACAGTCATTTCAATTAACTCGGGTTCGAGTTGCCAATCAGACGACCTTGGTCGCCGCTCGTCTCCTGCATCAAATTGGTCGCCGTCCCTTGGCTCTGAATTTCGCCAACGGAATCCAACCGGGCGGGGGATTTTGGATCGGGGCGCGCGCGCAGGAGGAGGTGCTCTGCCGGTCCAGTGCATTGCACGCCACCTTGGCAAACGATCCCATGTATGAGTCTCATCGACAGCAACCGGTGCCGGAATTCTCAAGTTGGGCCATCCTTTCTCGGCGAGTTCCTGTATTTCGGACTGACGCGGGGGTGTCGATACCGTGGTGGCCCTTGGATATCCTCACCTGTGCCGCTCCGTACGCGCCTCGGGTAGGGGAGCAGCGCTCTGCCCAACTACTGCAACTCCGAATTGAACGGGTGCTCGAGATTGCCGCCGCGTTCGGGTATCGCAGTTTGGTCCTTGGAGCCTGGGGCTGCGGGGCATTTGGCAACGATCCTTTCCGAACGGCTCACGACTTTCGGGAGGCACTTCAAGGGCGTTTCAGTGGGGTCTTTGAAGAAGTGGTTTTCGCCATTACCGATTGGTCCGAAAATCGACGGTCCCTTGGGCCATTCCGCGACACATTTTCTGAAATCGAAGAGGCTGGGTAAGCGGGGTGACAGCAGTTGTCATGAGGCCGTGCGACAGTGCTAGTCGATCATGAACACTGAAGCCTCTTCCCGCTCCTTCAAGTCTATCACCGGACCACATCGCTCAGGCGATCTCACCCTGTACCTCGCGCACGGCTCGGATCGCTGTGATTCCAGTCAATTCGATACCCTCGCAGAAGCTCTCTCCAGAAAGGTGGTCGTGGTTCACGAAACCGGATCGGTGGGCCGGTTGGAGATTGAGAATCTCTCGCCAGACAAGGACTTGTTGGTGGTGGCCGGTGAAATCGTCAAAGGAGGCCGTCAGGATCGAACCCTAGGTGTGGATCTGGTCGTTCCCGCCGGTTTACGTCTCCCGATCCCTGCGTATTGTGTTGAGCGCCAGCGTTGGGCTCAGCGGCGCGGAGAGGACGTCGCTCATTTCTCGGGTTCAGATTGCATGCTCACTAAGGAGGCGCTGATGCAGGCGAAGCTAGGCAAATCCCAGAGCGGTGTCTGGTCGAGCATTTCGAAGTCCCACGGACACCTTTCCAAATATCTGGAAGGAGACGTGGCTTCGCCCGTTTCGCCGAGCTCCTACCAGTTGATGATGGAGCATCCCCGGATGCGGGCTCGAGTCTCGGATGTTCGAGATCACTTTTCAAAACTGATGTCGGGCAATCCGGATGCCGTCGGTTTCGTTTTTTTGACCAACGGGCGGATTAGTACGGCCGACGTCTTTGCGTCCAACCAGTTGGCGCGGACTTATTTCGACAAACACCTGGAGGCCGCCTTGGTGGATGCCGCCTACCAGACCAAAGACTCGCGTCAGGCGGAAACGATGGATGAGGAGCAAAATCCGGATCAAATCGCGGCTTGGCTCGAGGCAGCGACCGCTGGAGAACTAATTGAGCGGCAGCATATCGCACCCCGGATTCGACTCGAGGTCCGCCGCGTGGCAGAGAATCGTGCTACTTACTTCGGAAGCTCAGATGACCAACTGGGAGTCCTTCTCCACGAGAACTGGATGTCCTGCTGAGGCCAAGGTTGGAGTTCGGAATAAATATTGCTCTCGTGCCCCCCTAATTAGTTCCAAAAGAATTCACCTGACAAATCGACTTCGATAGCCGGGAGCAGGTGGTTCAGCTTTGAAAGCGTCTTTCCCCAGCTGGATTCGAACAAAGTCCAACTCTGCTTTTTTCATGGATTCAAAAACAAACTTAGTGAATTCAACTTTGCTCCTCAGTGGGGTACCGAAGATTCAGTCTATGGTCCGACGGTGCCGCTGGATCCTCGCGGCACTTGCCCTGACTTTGATCGGCCTAGCAATTCCATTGCTGCAACCATTGCCAACTGAGCTTCCGAGCCCGCGCGTCGGTTCAGAGCTTGGTTTGGTTGAGATTCCCGGCATCGGACCTGCTTGGGTTGAAATGGGGAACGTTAATAAAGATCAAGGGCGGCCTGTGCTCAGAGTTCACGCGCTCCACCCGGAGATTCGGATTTATCCGATTTTCGGCCAAGTTCGGTGGTGGTCAGTCCACCGTTACCATCCACCGAATCCGGATTCGGATGCCAGGTTGGAGTGGGACGGATACGCCTTCCTCCTTCAACCCAGTGATGGTCAAACCAACAAAATCAGACTCGTACCTCGGGTGATCACCGGAATGGTGGAAACGGCTTCAAAATCCGGCTTCAAAATCCGTGATCGCGGTGTCGAGGTAGAATGGTCCTCCCATCGTCCTCGTTGGGCGGAGCCGACCGCTTTGGATGAGATGGTCGAGCAGGATTCGCAACGAATGGAAAAGGAGTCATGGGACGAATTCTTCGATGGCGTTCGGTTGATATTCGGGAATCGCTTGGGGCTTAAGATTTTCGACAGCGAAACCCTATGTGGATTCTGCCCCTGCGAGCGTTGGAAGGTGATTTATCATCGCAGCGCCAAGGCCGTCAGTGTTCTCCATGTCTGCTACAGGAACGTGGGAGGAGTTCACGGGAATACCCATTTAGCACATTCGAATTTCATCGATGGTCTCGCTGGGGTGGAGTGGTTGGATTTTGCCGCTCTTTTTCAACATCCATTCGGATGGCAGGACGAGGTCCGCCGTTTGTTGTTGGAAGATCTTCGTCGTCAGGGGGCCTCGTTCGCTCAACCTGGGGGTCCGCCTTCCAGCATTGAAGAGATCCAAGGACCAGTTCTGAGATTCACTGAAGAGGACCTTGCGGAACTCAGGTTCACCTTATCCTCAGATGGCGTCTTCGTTCACTTCGAGGAATACGAGGCCGGATGTTACGCTGAAGGCGACTTTGTGGTGATGCTCCCATGGAAAACCCTTTCGCCATGGGTTCGACCGGATGTCATTCAAGCCATAGAGGCCTACCCAGCGCTGCCAGGCATCCCAATTAACCTGCTCGGTCCGAAGAATTGATTAAGAGCTTCAGAGCTCTGAGAGCACGACCCATTCGGAGAAGGAGCCTGGATAACTTGGCCGGCAAACCGCGCAATCAGTGGGGCGTGGTTTGCCGGTTCAATTTCAAGATCACTCATCGCCTCGGACGACCTGCTCCAACACGCTTGCCAAGGCTCCCGGAATTGCTCCAGGGATGAGGCAGGTGCGTGAGTTTGGAATGCAATCGCCCATGGCAGCGGTGTCGGGACCGACTCCCAGACCGACTAGGTGCACACCCGATTGGGAAAGGCGGCGCGCCAACGCAGCCACCTGATGGTCACCGTCGTCGCCATCGCCCAAGACCACGAGCACTCGATGCGGATGCGGGGAGTGCATCAAATGTTGACCCACTTTCCTCAAGGCCTCTGCCATGTTGGTGCCCCCGGACGCGGCTTTTGCCAATCCACCCATCCGGCCACGCTGGGTTTCATCCAGGGCGGTTTGCCAACCGATAACTTCTTCACAGCGGTTGGAGAAGGTGAATAAGCTGAACGGAATTCCCGCCTTGTGGCACACCTCTGAAACGAGAACACATCCTGCGAAGGCGGCCACCATTCGTTCACCGTCCATCGAGCCTGAACGATCGATGAGTGCGGTCACGTGGGGAATCGATCGGGTCGGTGGTGATCGACGTTCCCAGATCTTCAAGATGTTACGGGGATTGGCCTCCGCTTGAGTGACAGACCGCATGCGGATCCGGATCCCAGAATTCCGGGGCCCTTCCCATGACCTGGACCACTTGGGCGGAAAGAGCGACTGGAGGATAGCGGAGAGCTTCTTAATGGAATGGGTCTGAGTTTGAGCGCTTTTCAGGTAGGCGCCGAGATTCGAATCCCACGGAAGTGAATCGCCTGTTCCGCGAATCTGACCGCAGTTGCTCAGGTTGAAATTGAATTCTGCTGTTGCTCTGTCAGCCGACATCGATTCGATGGTTTCATCCGACTGAGCCCGAGCCCACCGATTGAACAAGGCATGATCCAAGGCGCGGTTGCTCTTTCGTGTTGAGTCCAGATCATGTGGAGCAAGTCGCTGGATAATCGGCAAGATACCTTCCTCGAAGATGCTCCAGAATTCATCCTGCTTGAATCGTACCTCCATCTCGAACTCATCCGGGGCGCGGACGCTGTCATGCAGGAGGTAGAGGCCACGTGCGGTCGATCGACGATATTCATCGACAGCACGGCAGCGTGAGGTGGAGTCATGGCAAGTTCCGGGGATCGCTTTGCAGATCCGTTCGACATGAGGCCACGCCTCGTCCACGAGCGGCCTGAGGGTCTTGGGGATGTCCACCTGTTCGGGGCCATGCCACCAACGCGCCATGACTGCTGCCAGGAAAGCCTGGAGGGGAGGCAATTGGGTCCACTCGAGTTTCTTGAACTCCGGAACTGTGTTCAGGAGCAGTTTACCGTTGTATTCGGTGATCCACTCTCGCCCTCCGACGAAGCGCCGCATCAACCAGCTTTCGATGCGGATGTCCTCGAAAGCATTGATCGCACTGTAGATGTCGCGCCTCGAGAGATAGTCGCCCTGAAGATACGGAGAGATGCGCGTGAGAACGGCGTGCGCCAATTCATGAAGGACCAGTCCTCGGTTGAAGTTGCGGGATTCGGACCGGAGCTTGCTGCCGTCCATTGTGATGACGCGGTCACGACGGTTGAAGGACCAGCCGGTCCCGGCGTCTCCCTCGCGCAAGACGAGATCAGGCATGTGGGAGACGAGTTGCGCCAGACGCTCCAACTCGTCCAGAAATCCTTTGATGGAAGGGATGGGGCTCACGGAGCGTCCTCCACGGGCAGGCCGGCAGCTTCTGCAACACCCATGGATGCATTCCGATCGGCCGTATTGGCGATACGATTCCAGTAGAGGTCTTTAAGTGAGGAACCAAGAGCGGTACGGGCCGTCGATGGGCCACTCTGACGGATTCGGGCCACCCAAAGATCGAGAAGAGCGTTCAGGCTGCGTCGAGTAAACAGGATGCCATCGCGTTTGCCGGCCACTCCGATCGAGAGAGACGCCTGACAGGACGCCAAACCATCGATCCACCCGTCGATGCCTTCGACCGAAGCAAGCTCACCGTGGACCGGTTCGCTCCGATCTCCCTGATAGATGCAGCGATCGATGATGACCTCGGGATGCTGTCCATGGATGAGGAATTGAAGTTGGCTGCGGTACTCGGCCTCGCCAGGCGGTTGAGCCTGGAACCAGTTCAAAAACCGATCCTTGAAGGCTGGGCTGAGGTTGGACCGTCCGGCGTAATCGGAAGGGTTCATCGCTGCGAACACCCGGAAACCCGGATGCACAGGGATCCCACCCTGACCCAGCCAAGTGCCATCACCCTCCGTGAGCAGAAGGCTGGGAGGGCATTCCAAGACAGGGTTGAGTCGCTCCAGAATCTGCGGTTCAGCCAAGTTCATTTCATCCAGCAGAACCCAACCACCTTTGCGCATCGCCTGAGGAACGATCCCCTCCTGGAATCGCCAACGCGAACGGGTCAAACCGGTGTGTGCCTGGATGAGATTTGATTCTGCCCAGTCCAATGATCGATTTTCCGCCAACGCTTGATGGATGATCGCGAGGCATTCCGGCTTCAGGAGATGCCCCAAACGTGCCAGTGCAGGCAGGTTCCAGTCTTCGTCACCCTGACCGGCTGGAACGTATCGTCCGATAAGTTCAGTCACATCGCTTTGGCCGTTGAGATTGAGGCGTGCGACCGGTTGATTGAGCAGGTGAGCAACCCAAAGAATGACTGTGGTTTTGGCCGCCGCAGTCACGCCCTCAAGGCTGGTCGGAAGACCCTGGGCCGCACCCAAGGCGACAGCCCGGGCCGCGTTGAGGAACGGAGCGTCGAGGCAAATACGATGAAACCGTTCGGCGGGAGGAACTTGTCCCCCGGTTGCGCCACTAAGAGGCACATCGATTCCGACGATCCGAATGGAGGAATTACCGCGTTCGATGACGGGGCGGCGAGGAAGGTCTTGCTGTGCCCCGGTGGTCGGAGATTCGAGATTCTTTCGAAGATTCTCCCAAATCAGCACAGCCTTTTTCGGATCGGGTCCAAGCGTATCGGTATCGAAACCCAGCGGTCCGACGACGACCACCTCGGCGGTGGTCAAGGTCGAGGCCAGGGTGTAGCCGGCACGGGTGAGAGTTTGTTCAGCGAGAGGTTGTGAAGCCTTGTCGAAGCCTCGTAGCAGCACTTTCTTATTCTTCATGGGTTGGGTGTTCGATTGGTTGTCTGGTGGGCGGTGTCAGCAAAGTCCGTTGATGAAATCGTCAAAGTCGTCAGCGTCGCTGTCCGTGTCGTGCGCTTCCTCGGGCACGTTCTGGGTCGCAGCGGTCACCAGCGGACCAAGATCCCCCTCGACCGCCTTGGGTCCCAAAGCTTGGGCAAGACGGCAGGCGATCGGTTTGGCAGTCCGAACCACGTGCATCGATACGATGGCCTGTTGGATCAGGATCGTTGGAATTTCCTCGATGAGGCGTCGGGTATCCTGTTCATCCCAAGGCCACAGGTGGGTGGTGTAGTCGTCGGTGGCTTTCTTTGCCGTCTGGATCAGTTGATGAACAACTTCCTCGGTGCTCATCCAACGCGGATGGCGAGCCACGAAGAACTGCTGAAACTGCCCTTCCAGCAACGCGGTGGAGGGTTGGCGCTGCACAGTTCCTAGGCCGGGAAACTCTTTGCCGTGCGGACCAAAGCCATTATCAGGTGGGTTGCAGGCGTCTCCTTGGAGATTAGCGACACCCACCGGCATGGTCTGGAGGAGGTGAGCCGCGAGATTCCTAGTCTGCTCTGGCATGGCTGCCAAAAGTTCAAGTGCATTATCAGCGCAGCCTTGCAGAGCACTGGCAGAAACGGCCAAGAGGCGCCCGATATTCTCAGGGGTGTCCGTCAACGATGGGCCTGCTTTGAGCCCCCCGAGAGCCACTCGCATCCACGCTGTTGGAATGCCATTAAGGGTCGAGCTCGACGCCAGCAAACTCACGACACCGGCCCAAGTGGTGTCATCACCCTTGTTCATTAAACGAGGTGCCAGACATTCTAGGGCTTTGGCCAATGATGGAGATGCGGAGATCGCAGCGCTCCCAAGAGAGCCGTCGTGGACCTTTCGGGTACCCCGCAATAGTGCATCGAGGACCTGCCATGCTGGAACCTTGGTAGCATCGTCGAACCAGGCTCGAACCGGGGCAGGGGGTGCGCCCCCCCATTGAATGGCCTGAATTGATTCGTTCTCGAGCCAATCCTCAATGCGTGCCGGATAATCCGGGCTGGCCACTGCAAAGAGACGGTGGATTGCGGACTGGAACCGGGTGCTGATGCGCGGGATGGAGGTGCACAAATCTTGGATCTTACCCACCGACAGACCCGGGGCTCCGCCAAAGAGAATCCCGTTGAGCAGCGGTTCTGAATCACCCTGAAGTTCGGCGACGAGGGCCAAGATCGGCTCCACTGCGGCGGGGCCGATATGGGGAATCAGGTCTCCCAGACAAAAGCCGATGCAGTTGCGATTGTCCTTGTCGGTATCGTCGCGGAAGCGACTCAAAATGATCTCCAACGGACCTTCGGATGGGATGCCTTTCTCGACCACGAGGGACCGCAGGACTCGAGTGGCTCCGTTCCGCTCGGTCCAATCCTCGGAGGTGAGCAGGCGGTGCATGGGGTCCAAATCATTGGCTAGGCCTGACTCAACCGCTTTGAGGGTTTTGAGAGCCTCGCCGCGACCCTTGCTGATTGTCGATTGGAACGCGGTCATCCCGGGCTCGCCCAGCCAAAGGAGTGTATCGATGGCCGACAATTGCAGTTCCGAATTGCCTGAATAGGTCACCCGGGTGACGAAATCGATGGCCTCCGTCAAACGATGACGGGCGATCAAGTGGAGTGCCGCCCGAGTCGCGTCATCTTCGGCTTTGATATCCAGACCGTTGAGCACCCGGAGAAACCGCCCTCGCTGCACCGGTTGCTCGAAACGAGCGCGGAACTCCAGATGAGCGAGACCATGGAGTACTGCGACTTTCAGGGGTTCACGGCGATTCCCGTTGAACTCCAGTGCCTCTTCGCATAGGAGTTGGGCTGATTCGTCCGGGGTTCCTACCGGCAAATTGCAACTCAGGATATGGGCTGGCCGAGCGTTGTTCCCGATGTCGAAGACCAGGCCATAGCGACGACGCATGAGCGCGAGCCCTAGATGCTCACTTCCGCCAGAGGCCGTGCGATCTGGCGAGTTGACGACGAAGATCGAGTGCCAGGGGAAGAGTTGATTGGCCGACAACCAGCCTTCAGCAGGCTGGATGGAGATCGGAAACCCCATCTCCTGAAGGCG
>SXXZ01000085.1 GCA_005789375.1 Verrucomicrobiales bacterium
ACCGTCTGCCTTCGGAGTCGGAGCGTCAGTCGGCGCTGCGTGCGTTCACCCTGCCGAGCGCCACCCGACAAACCGCGGTGGAGGATGTCTTCTGGGCGCTGCTCAACTCCCCTGAATTTGTGCTGAACCATTGAAATGAAACCGACCTCTGGAAACTGCGCCGGAATGCCCCGCCGGGATTTCATCCAACTGGGGATGGGAGGCTTGCTGGGTGCGGGCTTCGGCGATTTGTTGCGACTCGAGGCGGCCACAGCCTCAGCGGCCAAGTCGGCGATGAACAAAGCCGCGGCGCCGGGTGCGGCTTCTGGCCAAAAGCCGGTCAACTGCATCCTCATTTGGCTCGATGGCGGCCCGTCCCATTACGAGAGCTTTGATCCCAAACCCGGGGCCCCCTCGGACATACGTGGGATTTTTCAGGACATTGCCACGTCGGTGCCGGGGATCCGCTTCAGCGAGGCGGTGCCCGAGTTGGCCAAGGTGGCCGACAAAGCCACGGTGATTCGATCGGTCTGCCACAAAGACCCCAACCATGGCGGCGGCAACCATTACCTGATGACCGGTTCCCCGACGCCGGTGCCCGTGGCTTGCGGAGCGTACGTCACGTTTCATCCTTCGTTTGGGTCGGTGGTTTCCTGGCAGCGTGGGCAGCGACAAGGTTTGCCACCCTACGTGTCTATACCCTCGGTGACCCGCAGCGGCGGTCCTAATTTCTTAGGTGGCAAGCACTCGGCTTTCGTGATCGATGGCCAACCCAACTCGGCCGATTTCAAGGTGCGCGATGTGGTGCTCCCTTCGGAGATAAGTGAGGGGCGGGCGACCAGTCGGCGTGAATTGCGCGGAGCGCTCGACTCCATGGCTCGGTATGCCGATCGACTGGCCGAAGATCCGGCCGTCACCTTCGATCAGTACCTTCAGCAAAGCGTCAATTTGGTGCTCTCGAGTCCGGCTCAGGCGGCGTTTGATTTGTCGCGTGAGGACAAGAAAGTGCGCGACGAATACGGGCGGAATGACTTTGGTCAGCGGCTCCTGATGGCTCGCCGATTGGTAGAGGTCGGGGTGTCTTGGGTCACCGTCAATTCCGGCGGATGGGATCACCACACCAAACTCTTTGAAGCGTACAAGGGCGATTCGGTTCGCAACATGGATCGCGGGGTGGCTGCGCTCATCCGAGATCTCGACCAGCGGGGACTTCTAGATTCGACGCTGGTGGTATTGCTGGGCGAGTTTGGCCGAACCCCCAAGGTGAACAAGGATGCCGGGCGTGACCATTGGCCCCATGCGATGTCCATTCTGATGGCCGGCGGCGGTTGCCCTCGGGGCGCGGTGGTCGGTGCCACCGATGCCAAGGGCTACGCCGCCTCGGAGGCCGTGTATCGGCCCGAAGACTTTGCCGCCTCCCTTTATTTGAAGATGGGGATCGATCCCAACCAGGTGCTCCACACCAACACCGGCCGGCCGGTGCAGTTGGTAAACAATGGGCGCCGCATCCGCGAGATCTTCACCACGTGAGGTTTTTGGGGATGAGCAGGAGTCGATCTTGGGCACCGTGGGTCGTAGTATTTCTGACGATCTTCGGCGGGCTTCAGGCCGCTGTTCCGGTCTTGGAACAAGTCTTTCCCGCGGCGATCCAGATCGGGACCACTCAGTCGGTCACTTTGGTGGGTAAATTCGATCCCTGGCCCACTCGGCTCGATTTGGACATTCCCGGGGTGTCCTGGGAACCCACCACCAACAACGGTGTCATCCGTGTCCGTGTCGCTCCGGAAGCCCCCGTCGGTCCTCGGGTGATTCGGGCCTTTTCACCGGAAGGAGTGAGTGAGCCCCGCTTCATCATTCTATCGCAGCAGCCACAACTGGCCGAGGTGGAACCCAACGATGCGGTGCCCTCGGCCCAGGCATTGACCCGCCTGCCGGCCGAGGTCACTGGGCGTCTCGAGAAGAACGGCGACGTGGACAGCTATGCGGTGGATCTTCGCGCCGGTCAGACCCTCGTGGCTCGGTTGGAAGCCTACACCCTCCAGTCGCCGCTAGATCCGGTGCTGCGGTTGTTGGATTCCCGCGGCGTGCAGGTGGCTTGGAATCATGATGAGGTGCGTTCACTCGACCCGCTCTTGGCGTGGCGGGCTGAAGCTAGCGAAACCTATGTGCTTCAAGTGTTTGCCTTTGCCTATCCAGCCGATTCGGATTTGCGCTTTAGCGGAAGTCCCAAAGGGGTTTACCGACTTCATGTCACCACCGATCCCGTGGCTCGGCATGCGTGGCCATTGGGTGTTAGTCGTACCACAGACACCCGGGCAAGCTGGGGTGATTGGGGCGCGTCTTCCGTCTCGTCGGAAGCAATTGAGGTGCCTGCTTCGGCTATTGCGCCGGGTGCCGTCTCTCACTCCCTTCGAATCCCCGGCCGTGCGGTACCCTTGGAGTTGCCGGTGGGCGAGGGAAGGGAGTGGGTAGAAATCGAACCCAATGACTTGGCGGCTACGGCGCAGGCGTTGGGGATTCCCTCGGCCGTTTCCGGCGATCTCAACCGTTCGGGCGACGAAGATCGCTACCAGATTTCGTGTCAAAAGGGAGAACTGCTTCGGTTGGAAGTTCAGGCCGCGAGCCTTGGATTTCCCCTCGATGCCTGGCTCCGGATTGAAGACGCCTCCGGCAAGGAGTTGGTCCGCAACGATGACGCCGGAGGGGCTGATCCGGTGCTCGACTGGACCTCGCCCGAGACCGCCGAGTACCGCGTAGTGGTGGGCAATTTGCTGCAGCGGGGTGGTCAAGATCAGCGCTACCGACTCTCACTCCAACGTCCGAAGCCCGTGTGGAGCGCTTCGATGGCTGAGTCCGCCTGGTCACTGGAGCCCGGAAAAACAAACGAATCAAAAGTGACGCTCACCCGCCGATACGGTGCGGACATGAAGTTGACCGTCTCGGTGCGCGGGCTGCCGGCAGGGGTGCGTGTCGATCCCGTGGAGGTCTCGGAAAAGGCGGACGCAGCGACCTTGCGTTGGATCACCGCCACGAATGCCGCTCCCTTTTCAGGCCCCGTTTCTATCGATGTCTCGAGCTCGAGCCCTGCCGCCGTTCAGGAAGCACGCTTCTCTCTAATTAGTGGCGGAGAGAACAATGGCGTCCCTCAGGGCTTTCGGCGTCTGGTGGTTGAGTCGATCTCGCGTCCGTGGTTGACGGTCCTTCGCACTCCGCCGGTGCCTGCTGAGAAGAAGTGAGCCGGAACGAGTCACTCGGATGGGTTGGGCTGGCAGAACTATTTCTAGCCAGTAATTGGCCCTTGGCTCGTCGGGAGGCCATCGGGTCAGTCCTGATGCTTCAGAGTCTTTTGATAGGTCGCCCAATACTGGTCTGCGAAAAGAATCGAGCGTGCTGGGTGTTTCTTCCCCCGATGGGATCGTTTTGGTTATAGATTTTCCTTTCGGGGAGTAGGGCCAAAAGTTCCTTGACGGCGTTTGAGTCTTTGGCTTGCGACTGTACAGCCATTGGTGATATAAAGCTCACATATGGCAGCCATCGGCCGGTTCCAAAAGGGTGAGGATATCTTCCACGCCAAGGTCGTCGACGGGGAGATTTTTAAGCTTCAGGGTGATGTCTTTGGATCTCCCTCTTTCGAGAAAAAACCGACTCCGCTCAAGGGTGTCAAGACGTTGACCCCGGTCCAACCGTCTAAGATTATCGCGGTCGGTCTGAATTATGGCGATCATGCTCGGGAAGCCGGAATGGCGTTGCCGAAGGAACCGCTTTTCTGGCTCAAGGCCCCGACGTCTCTCATCCCCGACGGCGCCAAGATCGAGATCCCGTTTGCCAATCATCGCAATGATTTCGAGGCCGAGTTGGCCGTAGTGATCGGGCGCAAGATGCGCAATGTTACTCCGGCCGCGGCCGCTCGTTACATCTTTGGTTACACGGCTGCCCAAGACATCACCGACCGGACGATCCAAGCCAGCGAGAGCCAGTTTGCGCGGTCGAAGTCCTTCGACACGTTCACGCCGCTGGGGCCTTACATCGAGACCAAGATCGATCCGCATGACCTGAGCATCCAGCTCTTCCAGAACGGTCAGTTGCGCCAGAACGGCAACACGAGTCAGATGATCTTCAACTGCTTCCATCTGGTGAGCTTCATTTCTACCAACATGACCCTCCTCCCGGGTGACGTGATCCTCACAGGCACGCCCAGCGGTGTGGGAACCATCGAGTCCGGCGACCGTCTCGAGGTCCGCATCCAGGGTATGGCTCCGCTGGTCAACACGGTGAAGTAATCTCCGCTAAAGCTGAGCTTTCCATGGATAGGCCCCCTAGCCGGGGGCGCTCAATGACTCTATTGGCCCCTCGGTTAAACCTTGGGGCCTCTTTCTTTCCCACTGGCCTCCCGACCCCACACCCCCACAGACTTTCTTATGCTTTGGTCTCAAACGTTCATTCCGACCCTCAAGGAAACCCCCGCGGATGCAGAAATCGTGTCCCATCAACTCTTGCTGCGTGCAGGGTTGGTTCGAAAGCTGACGGGTGGTTTGTACACGTTCCTGCCGCTGGGCCTGAAGGTGTTGCGCAAGATCGAGCAAATCATCCGCGAAGAAATGAACCGGGCCGGCGGCATCGAGGTGCTCATGCCCGCCTTGCAGCCCATCGACATTTGGCAGCAGTCGGGGCGCTATGAGACGGCTTCTGGTGTGCTCTTCAAGGTTCGGGATTCGGCCCGCAAGGAGTGGGTCTTGGGGCCCACCCACGAAGAGGTCATCACCTCGCTGGCTGCCAACGAACTCAATTCCTACCGGCAGCTTCCGAAGAATTTCTACCAAATTCAGACCAAGTTCCGGGACGAGATCCGCCCGCGCTTTGGTCTGATGCGCGCCAAGGAGTTCCTCATGAAGGACGCCTATTCCTTCGACGCCACCGATGCTGGGGCGATGACGAGCTACCACAAGATGTACGAGGCCTACACCCGCATCTTCGCCCGTTGCGGTTTGCAAGCCTTCCCCGTCGAGGCCGACACCGGCGTCATTGGCGGCAATTACTCGCACGAGTTCATGGTGCCCGCCGAGACCGGCGAGAACGACGTGGTCTATTGTGAGTCCGGCAAGTATGCGGCCAACATTGAGAAGGCCGTCAGCCGTGGGCCCGCCGAAGCGACTCCTTCGGAATCCACCGGAGCGGCGCCCGAGAAGTTTGCCACCCCGGGCGTGGTCACCATTGAAGCCCTCTCGGCTTCCCCTTACGGAGTTTCGGCCCGGCACCAGGTCAAGACCTTGGTGTTGGTCGCCGATTCGAAGCCCATCTTGGTGCTCGTCCGAGGAGATGACTCGCTCAATGAGGCCAAGCTCATGGCCAAGACGGGTGCGGTCCAAGTTCGTCAGGCGACTGCCGACGAGATCGTGGAGTTGCTCGGTGCCCGCCCGGGTTCCCTGGGCGCGGTCAATGACACCCTTAAGACGCCGGCGGTGCCCGTTTATGCCGACGAAGCCCTGCGCGGGGCCCGGGGAATGACCACTGGGGCCAACGAGGACGGTTTCCACCTGCGCCATGTCGAGGTGCAGCGCGATCTGAAGGTCACGGCCTGGTACGACCTCCGCACCGTCAAGGTGGGCGAACTGTGCGTTGAGACCGCTCAACCGCTGAAGATCCGCCGCGCCATCGAAGTGGGCCATGTCTTTAAGCTGGGCACCAAGTACTCCG